>NZ_JBMIRT010000060.1:0-98088 GCF_049195285.1 Ruegeria sp. MALMAid1280
GCAGGGCCGTCCAGTCGGTGAAGCTCTCGTAGCTCATCGCCTCAGCGCGCCCGGCGGCAAGATCGGCGAAATACCCACGCAGAGCCGCCCGTGCGATCGGGCTTTCGAGATTGTCCTCCTCGCGGAACATGCCTTGCGAGCCGGTCTCGCGCTGACCCTTGGTCAAGGCCCCTAGCTGGTCGAGGCGCTTGGCTATAGTCGAGGTGAAACGCTTTTCGCCATGCACATCTGAGGTGCAGACTCGGAAGAAGGGCGCGCTTACCTGGGCCGAGCGATGCGTACGGCCCAGCCCCTGGATGGCCGCATCGGCGCGCCAGCCGGGCTCCAGCAGGTAGTGCCGCCGCCGTTTCTGGTTCTTCGCGGTTTGCGCCGCATGATACGACCGGCCCGTACCGCCCGCATCGGAGAAGATCAGGATATCCTTTTCGCCGTCCATGAAGGCTTGGGTCTCGGACGAATTGCTGCTGGCGCTGCGCTTCTCGATGAAGAGATGACCATCCTCGGCCTTGAGGGGTCGGATGGACCGCCCCGTGACTTCTGCCACGGCCTCGTCGCCAAAGGCCCAGAGGATCTGATCGAGCGCCGAGGGGATCGGGGCGAGCGTCATCAACTCCATCATGGCCGCGTCGCGTAGGGCGAGCGCCTCGCGCGAGACGACCAGCGCGCCGGTCTCATCCCGCAAGGGTTCCGCGACCATGTTGCCGTCGATCTCCACGAGCTTTTGCGCATGAATCGGGAAGGCCTGTTCGAGGTATCCCAGAACATAGTCGCGCGGCGTCAAGGCACCCTCGACGAGTTCATCCTCCGGGTTCATCGCCTCAAGCCGGCGTTTCAGCAGGCTCTCACCCGTCGAGACCACCTGGATGACGCAAGCCTTGCCCGCTGCCAGATCGTCCTTGATCGCGCGGATAATGCTTGGAGCCTTCATGCCCATCAAGAGATGGTTGAAGAAGCGCTGTTTCGTGCTCTCGAAGCGGGACTTGGCCGAGGCGCGTGCGGCAGACGCATTGGTCTCGCCCGAGGCATCGTTGACGCCAGTCGCAGTCAGCGCCGCCTCGAGATTGTGGTGGATCGTGCGGAACGCGCCCGCGTATGCATCGTAGATCTTGATCTGGGCTGCGGTGAGCGCGTGCTCGAGCACGTCATATTCCACGCCGTCGAAGCTGAGGGCGCGGGCCGTATAGAGCCCGAGCGTCTTGAGATCGCGTGCGACCACCTCCATGGCGGCAACGCCGCCGGCTTCCATCGCCGAGACGAAACTCTCGCGGCTCGGGAAGGGGTATTCGGGGCCTTGTCCCCAGAGACCGAGACGCGCGGCATAGGCCAGGTTGTGCACGCTCGTGGCGCCCGTAGCCGAGATATAGAAGACGCGAGCGCGGGGTGCTGCCAGTTGCAGCCGCAGGCCAGCAAGGCCCTGCTGGGAGGGTTTGACCCCCCTGCCCTGCTCGGACCCTGCCGCGTTCTGCATGGCATGGGCCTCATCAAAAGCGAGGACGCCGTCGAAGTCTTCACCCATCCACTCGAGGATCTGGCTCAGTCGCGTGGTACCGCATTTACCCGCGGACCGCAGCGTGGCGTAGGTGACGAAGAGGATTCCGTCGCCCATCGGGACGGGCTGATCCGGTTTCCATTTGGAAAGTGGCTGAATGTCGGCAGGCGAGCCGCCGAGATCGGTCCAGTCGCGGATGGCGTCTTCAATTAGCGTGGCGGATTTGGAGACCCAGATCGCCTTTCTGCGCCCGGCCAGCCAGTTCACGAGAATGAGCCCCGCGCATTCGCGGCCCTTGCCACAACCGGTGCCGTCCCCGAGGAAATAGCCAAGTCGATAGGCCCGTGCATCGGGATCATCATCGGCGCGCGTCAGCTTGGTCTGGTCGTCATCGATCGCGAACCGACCCGGCAGGTCGCGCCCATGGGCGTCATGCGCCATGATGATGGTTTCCAGCTGCGCCTCGGAGAGATGTCCCTCCTCGATCAACCGTGCGGGCAGGCGCAAGTCATCACTGCCCGTGTTTGAGGGCATGGGCGGGGCAACCGAGGCCATGGCGATGCTCTCGACGAGCGGCGTGGGATGTTCTTGCGCACCCGCGATCTCGATCCGCTGCGGACGGTAGCGCGCATAGATGTCCGAGATGGGCGTGTTGTCGCGCGGGATATCGAGGCTCTTGAAAGTGAGCGGGACAACGGCATTGGCCCGAGATTTGGAGGCGGCGACAGGCGCAGCAGCGGTCTTGCGCGGGGCAGATGATGGAACGATCGGTCGCGCATGAGGGATCGCTTCAGCCCGTTGGACGGGGCGCATCTCGGGCCGGGTCGCGGCAACTGCGTCGACAAAAGGAAGGGCTTCATCCAAGTCCCGGACACTGGCGCGGATCATTTCGCCGTCCTCCTGCACCTTGTCGAAGACCATCAGCTGGGTTTCGACAGAGGTGCCGAGCTTGCGATAGACCTGTCCCGGCATCGTCAGCGCCAATCGCGGCGTCAGGAGACCGCAGGCGCGGGACCAATGCGCGGCATCGCGTTCGGGCGTGAACCCCTGCGGCATGATCGCCACAAGCCGCCCGCCGGGCGCGAGACGCTTTGCAGCCGCGATGAGATGCTTGGCGGCGATGTGCTTGTCTCGGGAGCGATCGACCGAGGAGGCGAAGGGCGGGTTCATCACCACGACCTCGGGTAGAACCGGCGTCTGCAGCAGATCATCGATATGCTCGCCGTCATGGCCTGTGACCTCGCCGCCGAAAACCGCGCGCAGGAGGCGCTGGCGAAAGGGGTCGATCTCGTTGAGCAGAAGCGTGGCACCGGCCCGGGCGGCGAAAGCAGCCAGGGCACCGGTGCCCGCCGAGGGCTCCAGAACGGTCTCGCCCTTGCGGATCGCCGCGGCCCGCAAAACCAGCGCCGCGAATGGCAGCGGCGTGGAAAACTGCTGTAGCCGGATCTGCTGCTCTGACCGGCGGGTTTCCGTCAGGAGCCGTGAGGCAAGTAGCCTTGCAGCGGCGGTGTCACCTGCCGCGCCGTTCCCACGCAGCAGCACCTGGACAGCCGCTGCCTGCATCATGTCATAGGCCATGCGCCAGTCCCAGGCGCCACCGGCATCGCTGCCATGAAACGTCTCGCGCATGATACGCGCGAGCGCTGAACTGCGCAGGGGCTGGTCATCGACCTCCGTGCCGATTTGCGCGAGGGCAGAGGCGAGATCGGCTTCGGAGATTGCGAGAGCCGGGTTGGCCGTTCTGGGTTTGGACATGGGGATTTTCCTTTGGATCAGGGTCTGAGTTCCAAAGGACAAAAAGCCCGCTTTCGCTTTTCAGGGTGACGTAGTCAGACCGCGCCGACCTCAAAGGCTTGGTCAGGACTTGGGTTCGACCTGCCGCTTCGCATCAATCAATGCCTGTGCGGCCTGCATCACCTGAACCTGAGATGTTCCCGAGCGTGCATCCTCCAGCGCGGCCTGCACCTGCGCGCAAAACCACGTGTCATAAGAATTCGCTTCAGCGGCCACGGAAATGCTCCTCGAGCCCGATATCCAGCAGCTTGCCGAGGTCATCGGGCATGTCTGCAACGCGCACAGCAATTGGGAAACGGTGCCCCGTCAGGTCAGGCGCGCATTGCTCCTCTAGACCGAGGTGCTGCCTATCCTTTTCCGTCTCATTCATTGTGCTTTCTCCGACCGCATTATCAGCCGATGCTACATCTTCGAGCGTGGCGTCGTAAATGATAATGCCAAAGGGTCATAGCAAGCTGGCCCACTTACCGATCGGGCACCGCTTCAAGGGATTTCTCGAACCGCTTGCCTGCCGCTGCAGCTTCTTTCAAGAGCGCGTCGAAATTGTCAGGTGGGTTGCCATCTTCCAGCATCCCTTTGAACGTCGCATAGGCATCCGTCTTGCTGCCATAGGCGCGCAGGGTCTTGTCGTCGTTCACCCATGCCACCACGATGACCTTCGCATCGCTGTTGAACCGGTAGAACAGCCGATACTGCTGGAAGAATTTCGCCCGGAACCAGTGCTTGCGGTGATCGCCGAGTGTGCCGCCTTGCCGGAAGGCGGCGGCACCCGGATCTGCAGGTATGGCCTCGGTGACCAGCTTGAAGATGGCGGCCAGCCGTTTCGTCGGGTTTTTCTTGTGCCAGGTCTTGGGATCGCGAGCCTTACGCGCCTCTACCTCCTCGACCAGCCCTTCGAGCTGGTCCAGAAAGAGTGGGTGCGCATAAATCGACCATCCATTCACGACAAGGGGCGCTTGGGCGGGCACGCTATCGCCGCTCATTCATCCTCGAGCGATAGCGGCGCATCGAGATCGACATCAACGTCTCCGACCAGTGCTGCAAGACGGTCATGCAAAGCCCCATCGAAAGCCCGAATGCGGTCCGGATGCGCCTTGATATCGGCCTCGACAAAATCAAGAAAGGCGCCGAGCGCAGGATCATCCTCGTCGCTGCGCACGGGCTCGATATAGACCCTGCCACTTGGCTCGGTGCAGTAACGAATCTGGTCGCCCTTGCCCAGCTTGAGCTGTTTGCGCACGCCCGCCGGCACGGTCGTCTGATAGCGATCCGTGAGTTTCGAGACATCTTGTACGAGCGCTGTCATGGCTGTCTCCTGAAAGAAAAGAGTCTTTGCTGCCCGCGATAGGTAATGCATTTGCATTGCCTTGTCAAGACAAGCCGCAGGATCTGCTGTCGCCGGCAGGTCGATGAACTGTCCGGCGCAGCACCTATTCTCGCCCCGCGAGATACTCCGCCAGCACAGGACTGGCCGCACCCTTCGCGGAACTGAGCAGCTCCGAACCCGCAAGCGAGGCCCTTGAGAGCCGCACGAGCCCGCCGGTTTCCTCGATGCGGTAGCAGCGGCGTTTTTGCCGCCCACGCCTGTAGTGCGTCGCGGTGACGATCTGGCAGGTGCTGCCATCGGTGAGCGTTACGGGCGTGGCGAGCCTGATCTTGTCGCCTTCCTCGTAGTCAGGGATCGAAGCCCAGTCCCGGCAGCGCTGGCGCCAGTCCTGGGCGTAGCTGTCCGGGTCTTTCAGGTCGGAGAGGAGCGCGATCAGCCCAAGGGGAGCACGAGACTCGTTCGGGCCAGCGCTTTCCTCCATGTCCTTGTAGCCCCAGCAGCCGTCATCGTATCGGGTGAGGAAGACAGCCCCGAAAGTGATGGAGCCATCCGCATCGGTCACATAGGTCGTGTCCTCGACCGGCGAGCCATCGATACTTGTGACCCTTGCCGCCGCATACCAGGTGGAGCCCACCTTGCAGGCCTTGATCAGTTCGGTTCTGCGCCTTTCGCCCTCGAAGGTGCAGAGCCGGGCGATTTCCGCTTTCTCATCCACGTAGGATTTGACGCGGCCGTCGGTGTAGAAGAGCCAACCCATCTCAGAGTCCTTTCTGTCACTGGGGAAATTGTTGTCGCCAATGTCCCGAGAGGGCCGCAGGCCCGGCAGGGTATTAGCGATGCGTGTTTGAGAATGGGCGCGTTACGCCACCCTCCGGTCATCGATTTCCATCAGGGCATCGAGCGGCACGCGGTAGGGCTGCATGGCGTCGAAATCCTCGCAATTGCCGCAGTTCTGCACGATCGCGCAGGTGTCGCAGGCATCCTTGAGGATGACCCGGAAGGTGCCGCCGATGCCCGAGGGCACTTCGTAGGTCCCGCCGATGAGATAGTCCGAAGCCCGGCGCACGAAGACGCGGATGCTGTGGCCGTCGGTGGCGAGCCGGATGGCCCCCCGCCCCCGGTCGATGAGCACCTGCACGTCATCCAGGATGTCGGTGTAGAACTGGCCGGTCAGATCGCGAAACGCCATGCGGCGCTGCGCCATCCAGTCGGTGTCCCGAAACGGGTTCATGCCTTCGGCGAAGGCGAAGGACGGATCGGCCTGTTCGGTGGTGACGATGCGGGTGGTCGTGCCATCGATGCCGTTTGAGCGCAGATGCACACCATTGCCGACGATGAGGATCAGGGCGGGCCTGTCCACGGGTCCGTTCCAGTTGGGCAGGAAGGTTTTGCAGGCGCGCGCATGGGCGATTTGCGCCGCGACAGCGGACGCAGAGAACTTGAGAATAGCCATGGGGATGTCTTTCTGTTCGGTTTGGAAGGGTCGACCCGCGCGGGTGGCATGATCCACGCGCGGGTCGCGTGAGGACTCAGGCCGCTTGCGGGACCTCGCTGTCAGGCTCCGGGGTTTCCGCAGCAGGCTCCGCCTCATCACAGGCGACACCGGCGGTCTGCATCATCGGCGGGCACCAGGCGGCCACGGCAGCGCGCTGCGCGTCCGTGAGTGTGGCGAAGGGCTCGGCGAAGAGCTTGTCGCAAAAGGCGACGATCTCCTTCTTGCTGGACGAGGCCAGCGTCACCGCCTCCTGGGCGAGACCCAGATCCTCGCCGAGGATCTTCAGGAGCCAGGCCTTCTTGAAGCGGTTGAAGAGCGCCGCATTCGGCGTCCAGTGGGCGCGAATGTCAGGCATGATCTCGATCTCGAACGCATGCATCAGGCTGTCGCGCTGGCGGTCCCGCGCGAAGCAGGACTGCGTGGTGCTGGCCGTGGCATAGGCCACGAGCTTGGCCTTCTCCCCTGCATTGAGCGCGCGAAACGCCGCGAACTGATCGGCGGGCGCGCGGGCGTCATCGAGCCAGCACAGATCAAGCGCATCATGCGCCGCCGCCACCTGCTCGAGCGAGGTCTCGTCGATCTCGTCCATCTTGGCATGGCTGCGGTATTCCTTGCGGGCATCGATCTTGATCGCCTGCGTGGCACTCATGCCGCTGGCCAGAACATCACTGACTAGCTTGAAGAGCGTCAGATCGAGCGTGGCCTCGGGATGCAGTGCCATCGCGGCCCCAAGCGCCATGGCCCGCTCGGTCTTGAGATCCTCGGCCAGTGAGGCCGGGTAGCTGATCTCGCCGGCGTCCGGGGCCTCCTCCCCGGTCGGGTTAGCCGAGGAGTCGCGCGCGCCTTCCTCTTTCACGGTGTCTTCCGGGCGGACGAGGCCCACATGGAGCGTGACCTTACCGGCCGACCACGACGCAATCACACCAGCGCGGGCGAGATCCTCGGCGCTGTAGGCCTCCTGCAGATCGCGGGCTTCGTCTTCCAGAGCGTCGACGCGGTCGTAAAGGGCATTGTAGGCATCGTCCTCGAGCCCCTCATCCTCCATCTCGAGCTGCAGTTTATCAAGCTCGGCGGTGATGTCCTCGATGCGCTTCTGGGCGGCCTCATCCGGCTCGATCGGGCCGGGATAGACGCGGCCGTAGTCGGCCATGGTCGCGTAATCATAGCGCACCATCGCATCGGCCCAGGCAAAGCCCTGCCTTATGCGGGCCTCCTCGGCGGCAGCCCCGAGCTTCTCGAGCAAGATGGTCTCGACCAGCGCCGCATCCTCGAGCACGGAATGTTCTTCCAGAAGATCGGCCGCGACAGCGCCGCCCCGCGCCTCGTAGTCCGCGCGCACGAAAGCCCCGATATCGTCACTGACCTGCACACCGCGGGATTTGAGCGCCTGTCGAACGGTGTAGGCCTGCAGATAGCCGCCGTCTTTCGTGAGCGCCTCATAGACCTCGCGCTGCGCCGCCTGGCTCGGGTGCTCGGCGAAGGCTTTCATCGTGTCGAGCGTGATCGTCTTGGCCCGTGCCGCGGTGCGGATGTCGGGGTGGATAAGGCCATAGCGCAACCGGCCTTTCACGGCGGCCACCGTGGTGCCGAAGGTCTTTGCGATCGTCTCGGGCGTCTGGCCGTCGACCTCCATCATCCGGGCGAAGGCCTCGAACTCGTCGATTGCGTTCATCGGCGCCTGGGTGATGTTTTCGGCAAGCGACAGCGCCGTCGTGACGTCACAGTCCTCCGGCACGAGGCGGCAGTCTACCTTGGTCTTCGCAGTGAACCCCTTGGTGGCCTTGTCCGCGACCAGCTCCTTCAGCGCGGCATGGCGTCGGCCGCCGGCGAGCACAGCGTATTTGCCGTCGAGCTTCTGGACGAGCAGCGGTTGGAGCAGACCCAGCACAGCGATGCTGGCCTTCAGATGCGCGATGTTCTCGGGGTCATAAGTTTCCGGCGAGTTGCTGCGCACATTGGCGGGATGCGGGATCAGATCGCCGATGGCGACGGTGAGGGGAGCAAAGCTTGTGGTCATGGGATATCCTTCCAGATGGGTGAGGTATGGCCCGCGTGTCTACGCGCGTGACCAATCCCCGGCTTCGGGGATCACAACGACAGAAGGCCCACTCTCCCTTTGAGGGGTGAGTGGGCCTTGAGTTTTCGGACCGGCACTTTGGGGTAGCCCCCTGCCCTACCAGTCGCGCGCCAACATGATGGTCAGCACGCGCATGGTGGTCGCGGGGTTGCCCGGGGTCTCGGCCCCGTAGCGGAAGTCGGAATCGGCCTCGTACAAATCCACTTTCCAGAACACGGTCTCACCCCGGATCTCGACCGCCCCGAAATCATGCCAACCCTCGGGATCATTCTCGGGCTCGAAGGTGGCAAACTCACCAGTGGCCTTCACCGCCTCGGCCATGAAGCCGTCACCGGCCTCCATGAGCGAGCGGGTGACGTGCATGCGGCCCTGGATGGGCTGCGCGGGCGGAACCCCGAGGCAGGCGAGCTTGCGGAATGCGTCGTTCTGCGCGGCGATCACACTTGGATCCGGGCAGTCTGTCTGGGGCTGTGCAGTGATGGTCATAGGGCTCTCCTTTGAGAAGTTGAAACACCCTTCCCAAAGCCCGCTTTTTCTTTTCCGCTTGGCGGATGAATCGAGGCCGAAGGCGCCCTACCCGAACAGCCCTTTGGGTCTGTAATTCGGGTTGGGGATGGTTTCGATCCAGCCGCCTTGGTCCGTGATGCTCTCGAGTGCCGCCGAGAGCGGGTAAGCGCCCTCGGACGGGCTCCACCAATAGGCACCGCGTTTGAAGGTGATGATCTTGCGGCGGCCGTCTTCGAAGCAGGCCACCCGCAGCGTCTTGGGTTCCTTGCGTGACATGCGAGTCTCCGTTCCCCGTGTGGTCAGGCGGCCTCGGCACTGCGACCTGCCCTGCCCACCTCCGATCTGGCGATCAGATAGTCGCAGGCGCGCTGCGCGTCCGCGGCGTGCTTGAAGATCGCACCCTTGTCCGACCGAAGAACGCGCAACCAGTTGTGGAGGTAGGCGGCATTCATCTCGAGCGTATGCGCCGTGAAGCCGAGCGTCTGACCCAGGAACACCGAGGTCAATTCCGCGACGATCTCCTCGCGCGCGTAAGAGGTGTTGCCAAACTTCGAGAACCCGAAATCACGGTTCAGTCGATGCCGGGCCTTCGTGGCATGGGCCAGCTCATGCGCCCAGACCCCGTAGAAATTGCGCGGGTCCTGGAACCGCGTGATGGATGGCATGTAGACCTTGTCCACGGGGGGCAAATAGTACGCCTCCGTGCCCGTGAAGACGGTCGTGATGTCGATGGCATCGAAAAACGCCTGCATGTGCGGGATGGGCTCGGACGGCGGATGCTCGGGCGCGGGCTCCGGGTCTGGGAAGAAGCTGTCGGGCAGGCCATCGATCTGGCAGGCATTGAACACGCGGTAGGATTTCTGGAAGCGGAAGATGCGGGCTTCCTCGGAGCGATCATCGCCATCGCTGCGGTCGTCCTCGCCGCCCGCGTCTTTCCGGCTTTGGCCGTAATAGACGACGACAGAGGATTTCTCGCCCTTGCGGACCTTTGCGTCCAACGCATTGGCCTGAGGCAGAGTCATCCAGAAGGGAGAGCTGTGGCCCGCCATCACGGTCCGCATCGTCAGCAGGAAGTTGTTCACCCCCTGGTAGGGTTCGCCGCCCACGCGCAGGGGGCGTGAGCTGCCGCCTGCGGTCCAGGGCTTGCGCCACGGCAGGACGCCGCGCTCGATGATGCGGATGATTTCGTTTGTGATGACCTCGGAGGCATCGAATTTGGGCGTGGGGGATCGGGCCATGGCTGGCCTCCTTTCGAGTGTTGATGAGAGGGAGTGGTGATCAGGTTGACTGACGGGGGCGTGGATCGTTGGCGATCCTGCCACCGAGGGCTTCGACCATGTCGATGGAGGCGGTCAGCGAGACGGACCTGCCAGGGCCGCAAGGTTCAGGGTCGATCGATCCGTCCCGCGCCACCCGCGGCAGGTTCGCGAAGGCGATGACATCGGTGACGGGTCGGATATCGATGAACTTGGTCCTTCGTGCGACTGCAAGAGTGGCCAAGGGAAAGCGCTCGATCGGCGCGAAGGTCGACACGGTGGTCCAACCAAGATGGATGAATGTCCCGCCCTCTCCGCAGATCACGTGCGCGTTTGGCAATAACGCCGCCTGCTTCAGATAGCCGAGATCACGCAGGACGGTCTGGCGTTCGAGCTGCAGTGCCTGGCCCGTCTGGCCGGTTCGGCGTAGTTCCTTGTGTCGCCACCACGAGGCAGCGGTCGCGCGTAACACGCGCAAGACACCTGTTTGCATCGGAATGCCCTTCATCAGGAAAGACAGACCGGAATCCGGCCCGGACCCATCTGAGGGACCCCAAAGGCCCTCATCCGTCAGTCACAAAACCCGAAGAACACTTTTACTTTTCGTGAACCAAACCCATGAAACACCCAACCTCCACCGAACTGTACTGGCACGACGGGATGAGAACTTCCACAGGGCCTATCGGCTAGACCTGTGGCGGTTTCTTCTTCACGAGATAGCCCAGACCGCTCAATCGGCCCGCAACTGCCAACTTCTTCGTAAAGCGTGCTGATCCTTTGGCTTCCCGTCGATGTAGCGGATCGGCATCCTGGAAAGGGAAGCCATTTCGATGAAGGCTATTATGGGCATGATTTCTCATCGCGAATACCAAAAACGCAATAACCTATTGTTATTAAATCGTTTTCCACCATCGGACGGATCAGATCATTCCGCAGCCAACATCAAAGCACTCTTTTGAAGAGTTCGGGTGTCATGAAATCAAGAGATTGAGTTGCAACCGCTGTTCTGCGATGTCCTCGTCGTCCAATACGACCAAATCAGCGGAACGCGGGACCGCTGGCAACCAGCTGCTGCGCTTGAGGAGCCGATTGCCTCGCTGGCCATGTCGCCATTATCGAAGTGACTGAGAAGTTACGGGGTCCCCTTCCCCGCGCGCGGGAGTTCGAGGATCGAGCCCTTGGTCAAACGGTTTTGGCAACCATCGATCGTCTGCTCCTTGTGCGCTACGGCCCGTAGCCACGATATCATGCAACAGACATCCACAACCTACCTCTCAGGTATTAGCACCGATGAAGGCCAAGCGAATATCCGAGGCCAGGACCCAAATCGCCGTCAGCAGGCGCCGGATAGCGTAGAGCCAGTTATTTAGGGTATTCATCATCAGATCTCAGACATCGAAAAGGACAGGGGCCGCGGAGGCGCGCAACGATCTGTATGTTCTTCGCTAGCCGCCTTGGCGCTACTAGCAGCGATGGTCACCAGCTGAGGTTTCACCATGGTGATCGGGATGCCCTCGTCATCAGATCTTCGCCGCGACGAAGGCGAAAGCCACTTTCACGATCTCAAATACCGCCATACCTCACCCCCCTAACTTTTCTTTCTCAGACACCGTTTGTGTGCCGAGAGCCTACTTAACAGCTGTTAAGTTATGCCATGCCAGCCGCACGCGATCGGAGTTTAACAGCTGTTAAGCCGCGTTCCGCCGGCCAATCAATGCCATGACCATTGGGCCACAGGAAAACTCGCCTGCCGCAGCTTTGGTAGTCAGAGCTCGCAAGTATCCACCAGGCGATCTTATGTCGGCGAAGCGTTCCAGCATCGCAGCAACGACGATCGACGCTTGCTCCGGACCCATGAACCGCTGTGCTTCTTCCCATGCAGACGCACTGATCCCCATGGCTGGCCGCACATGGCACGCCGCATCGAAAAGCTGATGCCAATGCCGGATCTCACCTTGGTAGAAGGTCTTAAGCGAGGGGCATGCCGCTATCACTAGGTGGAGCGGGATCTTTGGCAGATGTCTTGTGTCCTGTTCATCAACGTCAGCCACCGGCTCATTCGTATCCACATCTGGCACACCCGCCGCCACCCCGCTTTTTTCTAAAGCAGGTTCAAAATCTATAGATTCTTTATTTGAATTATGATGGTGACGCTCAGATTGGGCATCACTGGTGTTCATTTCTTCTGTTTCAGGGCCATCAATGATGTTGCGTGCCTGGTCAAGGAGAGCTTCAAGGTCGGCTCGATAGGCCGCGAGGTCCTCAACTGAAAGCTTGCGGCGAAGCGCGCGGGCCGTGAGGGCAGCCCTGTCGCGAAGCTGATCCCAGAAGCCTAGGCCTGGCTGCATCTCGTCTCCGAACTCGGCGAGGGCCGCGAGATCGCGGCGCATGAGGCTTACGACTTCTCTCAGGCGCCTGACGCGCTCCTCAGCCTCACGTACGGCCTCTGCGGCCCGTGCAATCTCCTCGGACTGACAGTAGAGCGGGGAAAGATCGAAGCCAAAGGCAACGCGGTCTTCGCCGTGCTTACGGACGTAGCGCTTCCCATTGGGGCTATCGCGCCGCTGGAGCAAGCCAGCCTCGACAAGTCGCGCGAGGTGACGACGCATCGTGGAGCAGGGCATACCATTCAGGCGCTCACAGATCGCCTTGTTCGAGGGGAAGACGACCATCTCGGCATTCCCGCCAAGCGCATCGTCCGGAAAGAAGCTGAGGAGCCCCTGCAAAACCGTCAGATCACGTTCCGAGACCCCAAAGGCCGCTTGCGCCTTGGAGAGCTCGCGCAGGAGTTCCCACTTGTTAACGGGTCTGGCTGGAACAGATGCCTCGGGTCGCTCAATGACGCGCAAATGGGCGTGCGAAATCGGCCGCATAAACGGCGAGATTGGTATGTACTCCATGAAAATGTCCACGAAGACAAAAATTCTAGGGCCCGCGAATCGCTTTGCGCTTGCGGGGTAGGGGCCAGAACGCTACATTCAGAAGTGCGAAAACTGAGATTTTGTAGCGGGCTGATCCCGGTGCGAAACCTTACAAAGGTCTCGTGAAGCTAGCTTCTCGGGGCCTTTTTCTTTTTGCCTGTATCGTGCCTCCTTCTTGTTGGTTGCTCTTCCTCAGTCTCCTGAACGCTTCCAGCGCTCATGAAGCTCGGTAATCAGCTTTGGGGCGTTGCCCTCCAACCAGCTGATAAAATCAGGTTCATCCGTAGTCAGATCAAGTTTGAGCTGCTTGCCTTGGCGGCCGGTCTTGACCGTCGCAGCTCCAACACCGGGGATGGCCAAAGCAGGCACACCCTTTCTAGACGGGCTTGCTTTCTTCTCTGCGCTCTTCGCAGCTGCCAGAACTGCGAGAAACGCACGCTCAGAAACCTCATCGACCGAGCCGGAACTTTCGGACTTGGCTGCGTGAGCTATGGCTAGCAGCTGGTCCCGATCACCGTCGTAGGCACCCAAAGCCTTTTTGAGCTCTTCCCATCTCGGGCGACCAATCCCAGGAGCTGCACCAATTGCCTGGATGAGATCCTCGCCGACCGTCCGAACGACACTCAAGAGCTGTGAAACCCCAGCTTCGTGGAGGTTAAGGACTTCGGCGACACCACGATTGGTGCGCTCAGCCCCTTCCAAATGGTCGCCGTCCAGAAGCGCCGTCGCAACAAGCGCACGTTCAATAAAGCTCAGATCACGACGCTCTTGGTTCTCGAGAAGCTGATCTCGAAGCGCTTGATCACCTTCAACCTCTGTGACGATGGCTCGAACTTTGATACCGAGTTCGCGACATGCTTCCAAGCGTCTGCGGCCATAGATCAGGTTGTAGCGATCGCCTTCCAGTGGGCGGACCAAGACAGGCACACGCTGACCGTTCTTGGAAATAGAGTTCTTCAGGCCCTCAACTTCAATCTGAAGCCTGTCATCCAACCGTCCTTCGGTAACAATCTGCGCTGGATCGATCTCAAAAACACCGCCACGCAGTCGGCGCCCTTCAAGAGCGTCAGGAGCGTTGCGAAGGGTCTGCAGCGGCAGGCCAAGTTTAGGCTTTCTTGCCATTCCGCCCCCATGTGTTCTGGATGATTTCAGCGATCTCATCGTTCACTGCGTTCATAGATTCGATCGCACGATCAAACGTCTGACGCGTGAAGTCCTTCTTGTCAGCTTCGTAGAGCGTTTGCTTGGTCAAGCCGGCATCAGAAATTGCGGTCGACTCAACCATGTGATTGGTCAGGACCGACCTCCCAAAGAGCCCGCGAATGAAGGCGATGACTTCGGTCTGTGGCGCGTCGCCGACTTTGTATCGCGTTGGCAAGAAGCGAAGCCAATCGAAGCGCAGATTTGCGCCTGCATCCCTGATTACTCCAAGGAGATCCGCAGTCATTCGCAGGAATTGGGACATCGACATAAGGTCAAGCATCTGCGGGTGAACCGTCACGAGCACACCCGAGGACGCGGAAAGTGCTGACATTGTCAAGAAACCAAGTTGCGGCGGACAGTCGATCACAACAACGTCGTAGTTCGCTTCAACACTATCGAGTGCGTCATGAACTCTCGCGAAGAACGCCTTCGCTCCGCCTCGCTGGATCGCAGCAGGCGTCTCGTGCTCGAACTCCATGAGTTCAAGGTTGCCCGGGATAAGATCAAGGCCGCGGATGTAGGTCTTGCGGATCACTTCGGCGATCGGAACCGGATCGTCATAGCGAACGGCATCATAGAGGGTTCCGCCCTCCATGAGGTCGAGTTCTGGCTGGATTCCGTGAAGAGCCGAAAGAGATGCTTGGGGGTCGAGATCGATCGCAAGAACCCTGTACCCCTTGAGCGCCAAGCGCTGAGCGAGGTGAGCAGACGTCGTCGTTTTGCCGGACCCGCCCTTGAAGTTCACCACTGAAATGACTTGAAGCTCGTCACCGTCGCGACGTCCAGGCACGTAAGTTCCAGACTTTTTTGCGTTTCCTTCAAGCGTCTGTCGGATTTCCCAGATATCGTCGAGCGTATAGCGGCGATGACTTCCAGCCGTCGTCTCGACGTCAACGATCTTTCCTTCTCGATGAAGCTTCCGAAGATAGGTATGGTCGACGCCAAGGAGCTCAGCAGCTTCGCCGCTGGTCAAAGTGCGCATCTCCTTCTTTGCATCTGGTGGGAAGTGTGCAGCGCGCTGAGCATGCAGGTTCGACGCGAGAAGTTCCGCGTAGTGCCCGATGGCGATATCTAGATCCTGTTCTGCTTCGCTCATGTCTGCCCCGATCCGTGGGCGCGTTTTTTATGTGACCGCGCGTTATTTTTCGAGACTATTGCCCGAGCAGCCAGATTCGTGCAAGCACTTTCTAGATTTAGTGGCAATCTGTTAGGCCAACACAAGTGTCGTGTTCAGAGGAGCCCCAACTTTTCCGCACGCTCAAGCAGCATTTTGACCGAAGACGGCTGCCAGCTGGTGCGCCCTCGAGGGGTGCGCTCACGCATCGATTCCAGCCGGTCGCAGATCGCCTGCAGTGTTATTTCGGGGTCCGAGCCTTTGATGGCAGCCACGATAGCCGGCAGGCGGTCATCGGTTTCGCGGCGTCCGGCGCGGCCAAGCACAGCATCTGGTAGAAACCCGTCGCGCACATATGCCTTCACAGCGCGGAGCAGGCGGCTTTGTGACCAATGGCGATCTGGGGGCAGGGGGCCATTGATGATCCGCAGCAGGTCTTCCCAAGCCATATCCGGCCGCAAGCGGCGCACATGGGGTACCCAATCCTGCGCGGTCTCGTTGAGGCGCTCCATGTAGCCGTCCTGTCGCGCCATCCGCACCTTGCGCAGCGCAGCGGGATCCTTGGCGCGTAGCCCAGGATTGCCACCAACGCGCCCTTTGGCGCGCGCAGAGGCAAGCCCGGCCTTTGTGCGCTCTCTTATTAGCGCGCGCTCGAACTCGGCCGCGGCGCCCAGAACCTGCAATGTGAATTTACCCTGCGGGGAAGCGGTGTCGATGGGGTCCTGCAGGGAGCGGAAGAAAGCTCCCTTGGCCTCCAGACGTTCGATCACCTCCAGCAAGTGCGACAGAGACCGCGCAAGCCGGTCGATCCGCACAACGACCAGCGTATCGCCGCTCTGGACGCGTTCGATCACGCGCGCCAGCACCGGTCGCGCGCGATTGCCGCCCGAAGCGTGCTCTTCAAATATCTCGGCGCATCCCGCAGACTGCAGTGCCTCAGACTGGGGCAGGGGGGTCTGATCCTCGGTGGAGACGCGCGCATAGCCAATCAGGGTCATGAAACCGAGCCGTTTGCAATTTAATATATTGCCAATAAACGACCGTTTGTACACGAATGCAAGTAGGTGCTCTCTCGTCGTGCTCGTCCAAAAACCCTTGGTTTCCTAGTGCTGAGCGCGATCTGAGAGGTTCCAGCGGCAGTCGCGCGCGCATACTATATAAAGAGCAAAGGCAACCGCCACAAAATCACTTGGGTAATGTGCAAAAGAACAGTATTTTGCACATATGAAACCCCAAGCATCCGCGTTAACTGATGATTTCAACGATCCCCTCATCACCATAGAGGAGGATGAAGAGGCTCACGAAGAGCATCTCTGGTTTCTGCCTGGGCCACTCGAGGAAGAACCGGATGATTTGCCTCCCGGGCCACGGGCGGAACCGCCAGACACTGCTGTCATCGGTGACTGGGCAAAGGCAGAAGGCGTTCACGCTGCGCGACTGGCAAGAGTGGCTGGACGCTTAGGAGCTCTGGATGATCGGCTGCTGCGTGGCCCGGAAGGCTGGCGGCATCGGCTAGCTCTGATCGAGGCGGCCGACCTCAGCTGGTTCGCGGGTGATCGAGTGAGCTCTGATCGGTTAGCGCTGTGGACGTCCATTTGGCTGTCGGGCGCGCGGGATGATTCAAATGCCTTTGCCCGGGTCGGGTGGGCCATGCGTCGCCTGACAGGAGGACCGGGCCCGATGGCCGATCTGGCGGCCTTCCTGGACCGCCGCGATCCCGAAAAGCTCGCGAACATTGCCGAACGTTTCGATGATCGCGCGGGCGGATGGCGTGACGTGATGACGGCAGCGGCCGATCTCCACCCGATCACGAGCGCCTGCATGGGGTTTCATCTCTGGCGCCTCGCCGGCCTCGGGCACAAAGGCGATCAGATCGAAGCCGCCGTCACCGCAGCCAGGATCGCGGCCGGCGAGGGATGCGGTGCCATCTTCGCGCCGCTGGCCATGGGTGGGGCAGGGGGGCTGCGTGCCTCCAGCTTGCCGATTGAGCGCTTGGCCTGCTGGCTGGATGGGTTAAACAGTGCCGTTCTGACGGCGATGCGCCATCTGGACGATATCGACGCATGGGGGGCTCGGGCAGACGCAGCGATGGCTCGGCTCTCCGGGCGCACGCCGGCTGCTCTCCGCTCCGTGTTGACCAAATGGCCTTTGGTGTCGGCCCCGATGGCTGAGACCTTGACCGGCGCAAGTCGCGCAGCTGTTCAACGAAACATGGATGGAAGAGAAAGGCCGGTTCCACGAGGTGACGCAGCAGGGTCGCTACAGAATGGCGCTGATCGCGGTCAAGCCCGTTTGACGCACCGCAGTCGCCGCAATACTAACCAAGCCAAGACAGGTCTTCCGCTCTTCAAGCCAAACCCGACGCATGCTGCGGCTGCAAAAGCTTCGGTAGTCTTTCGGGAAAGCGGAAGTTCGGCGCGTGTGCAAGATGCAGGTTGCAGTTTGATGAAAGCCGACCTCGGGGAAGCAACGGCCGGGTTTCCGATCTCAATCCGGAACGCGTAGGACGGTAAGGCCGTTCTCTGGATGCTTCGCAATCTACCAAAAACCCCGGGTGTGACCCAAGACTTGCCTGCGCTTCAGGGTGGTGGGCAAGGGCATCAATTCCGGGGCCAGCATCTCGAGCGTCGCATCCGGGCCGTCGCCCCATTCTCTGGGCCGGCGGACGAGAGCGGTGCGGAACCCGACGCCGCGGTCAGCATCAAGGTCGACCGGATGGCAGGCGATCATCATGCAGGCGTCCGGCGCCAGTTAAAATCGCTACGCCGCGCGCAGAATTTGACTGCCAAAGTTCAGGTAGACGGCCATTCTGCCAAGGAAAACTTCCTGTCAGCGTATGAGCGATACCTGAACCGCGGCCCTGTTTCTCCCGAGGGTCGCGGCCCGCGTTGGATCGTCGGGCGGCATCGGATTGCCCTGCCACAGCTGCCGACGCGGAAACAGGCGATGCTTGGTTGAAAACATTTCACGCTCAGTTGAAATAGGGATATGACTGAAAGCATGAAAAAGATCACCGCCAAGGATGTGGCCGCACGGGCCGGGGTGTCGGTTTCGGCGGTGTCGCGGGCTTATCGGGCGGACGCCTCGATTGCCGAGGCCAAGCGCAAGGCGATCTTCGCCGCCGCCGACGAGTTGGGCTTTGTCAGCAGTGTCGACAAGGTGCTCTCGCAACAATCTACCAACACCATCGCGCTGGTGGTCAGCGAGCTGCACAATCCGTTCTACCCGGGCACTGTGGACGAGCTGGTCCGGCAGTTGCCGGAGCGCGGGCTTCGCGCCATCGTGCATGTGGTGTCGTCCGCTGACGAGGTCGACACGATGATACGGCAGGTGTTGGATTTCCGTACCGAAGGGGTGATTCTGGCAAGCTCGACGATGACCTCGCAATTGGCGCGCTCTTGCCGGGCGCACGGAATGCCGGCAGTGCTGCTGAACCGCGTGCAGTCCGACAGCAGCATGATGGCGGTCTGCTGCGACAATTACGGCGGGGCGCGGCAAATCGCAGAGCGGTTCCTGGCCCAGGGGCGGCAACGAATCGCCTTTGTCGGCGGGCGGCGGGATACCTCGACCCATCTCGAGCGGATGCGCGGTTTTCGCGACCACCTTGAAGTGGCCGGCACGGCGATTGACGAGCAATACGACGGCGGTTTCGACTACCAGCAGGCGTTTGACGTCGGGCAGGAGCTTCTGGCCCGGAGACCGCTGCCGGACGCGGTGTTTTGTGCCAATGACATCATGGCCATAGGCCTTCTCGACGCGGCCCGGGTCAAGGGGGTCTCGGTGCCGGATGATATCGCCGTGATCGGCTTCGACGACATCCCGATGGCCTCTTGGGAGGCCTATCGGTTGACCACCGTGCGCCAGCCGCTGAGGCGGATGCTGCGGCAGGCAGTCGATATTCTCACCAGCGCCGAGGCGACACTCGAGGCGGGGGATATCCGGGTCCTTCAGGGCACGATGCAGGAACGCGAAAGCGGCTGATGAAAAAATTTCATAGAGCTTGGCAGGTCTTGCAACGACGCCTGGTTTTGTGGCTCCTCCCATGACAGACGCCCGATTGTCGGGCGATTCATGTTCAAGGGAGGTTCGACATGACAGTGACCAAATTGCTTTCGACCGCGGCACTCACGCTGGCCGGTCTGGCGGCCAGCCTGCCGGCAGCGGCGGAGACCCGGCTCGCCTTCGGCGCGACCAATTCGCAAAGCGCGCACTACGCCTATTTCGCCTCGCTGGCGAAGATCGTGAACAATGCCTATCCCGATGCCTATCAGGCCTCGGTGGTGGAAACCGGCGCCACGGTCGACAACCTCAAGCGGATGGCGCGCGACCAGTTGGACATCGGCCTGATCACCACCTCGACGCTCTATCATGCCTATAACGGGGTGAAGTCGTTTGACGGCCGTCCGGTCGAGTCGAAGCTGCTCTGGGCCTATTCGCTGGCACCGCAGAACGTGGTGGTGCGCCGCGATGCCGAGATCACCGAGCTCGCCGGGCTCGAGGGGCAGAAATTCGGTCCCGGCATGCGCGGCTCTTCGACCGAGGCCACCTCGCTCGAGGTGTTCGAGCTTCTCGAGATTACCCCGGACTGGGTGCGGGGCACCAATGGCGAACTGGCCAACGCGATCAAGGACGATCGTTCCGAAGGTTTCGTAAAGAGCGCGGTCGGCACTTCGTTCGACGCGCTGACCACCGATATCGCGGCCTTCACCTCGCTGCAGGTACTTGGTGTTGATGACGCCCAAGAGGCCAAGATCCGTGAGAACCTGCCGGAGTTGTCAATCGTCGAGATGCCCGGTGGCGAGATGGAGAACTCCGGTCCCTACACCGTCTGGGGCTTCATGATCGGCGTCTCTGCGCGGCCGGGGATGGACGAGCAGACCGCCTATGACATCACCAAGGCAGTGATGGAGAACATGGCAGAGCAGGAAGCGGCCTTCCCGGCGGTCAAGGGCAACAACCTGCCGGAGCTGACGCTGCAATATGCCACCAGCCCGCTGCACCCCGGCGCGATCCGCTATTACGAGGAAATCGGCCTGACGGTGCCGGACCACCTCAAGTAACGCAACCGATCGATGCGGGCGGGGTTGCTTACTGCTGCCCCGCCCCGGACCTTCCTCTGCCGAAAGGTGCCGAGATGCCCAACCTCCCGTTTCTCACAAAGCTCCGTCAGGCGAGCATTGCCGGGCTTGCCGCCCTGCTCGGCGCCTTCGTGTTCTACACCTCCTTCAACGGCCCCTTCGAATCGCTGGTGCAGCGCTCGCTTTTCGTGATGACCATCGTCGCTCTGGCGGTGTTGATGAATCCGCTGTTCGAGGGTAGCCGCTGGCGTCCGCTGGGCATGGCGATCGACGCTGCGATCGTCGGCCTGGTGACCGTCTCTGGCACCTATATCATCGGCAATTACGAAACCATCATGAACGAACTGCCCTGGGCCACCACCCGGGACACGGTGATGGGGTTCGGCACATTGCTATGCGTGTTGGAACTGGCGCGGCGGACGTCGAACTGGGTGTTCCCGCTGATCGTGCTGAGCGCCGTGACATATGCCTTCTTCGGCTACCTGATCCCCGGCCAATTCGGCCATCGCGGCTTCGACATGGGCTATCTGACCGAGATCATCTTCCTGTCGGACCGCGGCCTCTGGGGCATGCTGGTCAACGTCGCCTCGACCACGCTGGCGGCTTTCGTCCTGTTCGGCGCGATCCTGCTGCACACCGGCGCCGGCGAGACTTTCTTCGACCTCTCGGCCCGTCTCGGCGGGTCACGCCCCGGCGGAGCGGCCAAGATCGCCACCTTCGCCTCTGGCTTCTTCGGCGCGATCAACGGCTCGACCGTGGCCAATGTGGCGACCACCGGCAATTTCACCATTCCGCTGATGAAGCGTCTGAAGTACCCGCCCGCCTATGCCGGCGCGGTCGAGGCGATCGCCTCGACCGGTGGCCAGTTGGCGCCGCCGATCATGGGGACCGCGGCCTTCGTCATGGCCGAGCTGGTGGGGGTGAACTACTGGTCCATTGCGCTGGCGGGCGTGGTGCCGGCGCTGCTCTTCTACCTCGGCATTTATGCAACCGTGCATGTGATCGCCCGACGCCAGAGCTTTGCCCCGGTCAGCGCCGAGGATCTGCCTGACTGGCGCGGCGCGATGAGCTTCACCCGGCTGGCGCCAATTGCGGCGGGGCTCGGCGGGCTGGCCTTCGGGGTGATCAACGGCAACTCGGTCGAATTGACCGCCTGTTACGGCATGATCGCCATGCTGATCGCGGTCTTCATCGGGAGGATCGCCGCCGGCGAGGACCCGCGCGCAGTTTTCGGCATCATCCTGCGCGCGCTCGAGGCAGGCGGCAAGGGCGTGGTGATCGTCGGCATTCTTCTGGTCGGCGCCCAGGTCTTCGTGGCGATGATCAACCTGACCGGGTTCGGCGTCGCCGTCACCTCGGCGGTGCTGGCCATCGGCCAGGGGCAGATCTGGCTGATCGCCGGGCTGATGGCCGTCGTCTGCCTGATCGCCGGCATGGGTCTGCCGACCTCGGCCGCCTATGTGATGGTCGCCGCGGTCTTTGCCCCGGCACTGATCCAGCAGGGCATCGACCCGCTGGTGGTGCATATGTTCGTGCTCTACTACGCCGCGCTTTCGGTGATCACGCCGCCGGTCTGCCTGGGCGTCTTCGTCGCTTCGACCATTGCCCAGGCCCCCTGGATGAAAGTGGCGATGGAGACCCTGCGGCTCGGCGCCACCGCCTATGCGCTGCCGATGCTGTTTCTCGCCTATCCCGGCATGCTGGGCGGCGGCGGCACCGAGGCCATCGCACGGGCCGTGCTGTCCGGCGCCGTCTTTGCCCTTGGTGTAGCGCATCTTCTGGGGGGCGCGCGCCTGCCCTGGGGCGGGGTCTCGCGGGTGCTCTGGGCGCTGCCGGTGGGGCTTGCTCTGATGCCGCCCTGGTGGGCCACGCTCACCGCCGCGTTGATCCTGGGCGGTCTGGTAGTGCTGTCGCGGCAGGCGACCGAGGCGCACCAGTCGCTCCGGCCGCGAGCGGTCTGACGGCACCCGCAGTTCACCGGCGGCCCCCCACCATCCGGGGCCGCCGCCCGTAACATCTGTTCTACAGACAAAGACGAGGGGAGATCCCGACATGACCATCACCTATCTCAAGCGCGGCAAGCCCGAAGCGGACCGCGCCGAGGACGACGCTAGGACCGCCTCGGTGGTCGCTGCCACTCTCAAGGACATCGACGCCCGCGGCGATGCGGCAGTGCGTGATCTTGCGGTGAAGTTCGACAGCTGTGAGCGCGAAAGCTATCGGCTGTCGGAGGCCGAGATCGAGGCGATCATCGCGAAGGTGTCGCCGCGCGACCTGGCTGATATCCGGTTCGCCCAGGAGCAGGTGACGAAATTTGCCCAGGCCCAGCGCGACTCGATGCAGGACATTGAGGTGGAAACGCTGCCGGGGGTGATCCTCGGCCACAAGAACATCCCCGTACAATCCGTGGGCTGCTACGTTCCCGGCGGCAAGTTTCCGATGGTGGCCTCGGCGCACATGTCCGTGGCGACCGCCAAGGTCGCCGGCGTGCCGCGCATCGTTGCCTGCACGCCGCCGTTCAATGGCGAGCCGAACCCCGGCGTCATTGCCGCGATGCACTTGGGCGGCGCCGACGAGATCTACTTGCTGGGCGGCATCCAGGCGGTGGGCGCGATGGCGATCGGCACCGAGACGATCGACCCGGTGCACCTGCTCGTGGGCCCGGGCAATGCCTTCGTCGCCGAGGCCAAGCGCCAGTTGTTCGGCCGGGTGGGGATCGACCTCTTCGCCGGCCCGACCGAAACCATGGTGATCGCCGACGACAGCGCCGCCGATGCCGAGCTTTGCGCCACCGATCTGCTGGGGCAGGCCGAACATGGCTACAACAGCCCCTGCGTGCTGCTGACCAACTCCGAGAAGCTGGCGAAGGAGACCCTGTCCGAGATCGACCGCCTGCTGGGCATCCTGCCCACCGCCGGCACCGCGAAGGTGTCCTGGGAGGATTACGGCGAGGTGATCGTCTGCGACACTTACGAGGAGATGCTGGAGGTGGCCGACGACATCGCCAGCGAGCACGTGCAGGTCATGACCGACCGCGACGACTGGTTCCTCGAGCACATGACCTGCTACGGCGCGCTCTTCCTTGGGCCGCGGACCAATGTGGCCAATGGGGACAAGGTGATCGGCACCAACCACACCCTGCCGACCAAGAAGGCGGGGCGCTATACGGGCGGGCTCTGGGTGGGCAAGTACCTCAAGACCCACAGCTATCAGAAGGTGACAACCGATGCGGCGGCGGCGATGATCGGCGAATACGGCTCGCGGCTCTGCATGCTCGAGGGTTTTGTCGGACATGCCGAGCAGTGCAACATCCGGGTGCGGCGCTATGGTGGGGTGAACGTGCCCTATGGCACCGGCGCGCCCTATCGCGAAGCCGCCGAGTGAGCCGGCCGCAAGCAGCGGGATGTTTCGGAAACGAAGAAGAACTGGACGCGCCATGATGAAACTGCCCCGAACCCCGTCCATGCGGCTTGACGGGCGCCGCGCGCTGGTGACCGGTGCCTCCTCGGGTATCGGCCAGGGCTGCGCCGTGGCGCTGGCCGAAGCGGGCGCGCATGTGGTCTGCGCAGCCCGCGGCGAAGCGCGGCTGAACGAGACCGTGGCGGCCATGCAGGCCGAAGGGTTCTCGGCCGAGGCACTGGTGCTCGACCAGGGCGATCTGCCGGCGCTCGAGGCAGCGCTGGCCGGGCAGGCCTTCGACATCGTGGTGAATTCCGCCGGCATCGCCCGGCACGGTCCGGCCATCGACACCACGCCCGAGGACTATGACGCGGCGATGGGGGTCAACCTGCGCTCGGCGCACTTCCTGTCGGCCTGGGCGGCCAGGGCGATGATGGCCGCCGGCAAGCGCGGCTCGATCATCCACATCTCATCGCAGATGGGACATGTGGGCGGCATCGACCGCGCGGTTTACTCGGCCAGCAAGCACGGGCTGGAAGGGATGGTGAAGTCCATGGCCATCGAATGGGGGCCCTCCGGCATCCGGATCAACAGCCTCTGCCCGACCTTCATCGCCACGCCGCTGGGCGCGCAGACGCTGCAGGACCCCGAGCGGCGGGCCTGGGTCGAAAGCAAGATAAAGCTCGGCCGGATCGGCGAGGTCGAGGATGTGATGGGCGCGGTGGTCTATCTGGCTTCGGATGCGGCGGCACTGGTCACCGGCACCTCGCTGCTGATCGACGGCGGCTGGACAGCGGGTTGAGCCGGCGGCGAGACAAATTAAAGGACGAGACCTCATGACCGAGATTGCACTTCCCGACGACCTGCTCGCTCTCCTGCGCGAGGTCGACACCCCCACTGTCTGCAATGCCATCGAGGTGGCGCAGGGCAGACGCGGCTTCAACCGCTTCACCCGCGGCACCATGCAGCATTCGAAGCCCGGCGATCCGGCGATCGTGGGCTTCGCACGGACCGCCCGGATTTCCGGGCTGGCGCCGCCGACCGAGGCGCCCGAGGTGATCCGCGCCCGGCGGATGGACTATTTCCGCGCCATGGCCGGCGGTACGGGTCCGACGGCGGCGGTGGTCGAGGATGTGGATTATCCCAATTGCATCGCCGGCTGGTGGGGCGAGGTGCATGTGGCGGTGCACAAGGGTCTGGGGCTGGCCGGCGCGGTCACCAACGGAGTGCTGCGCGATCTCGATGTGATCGATGAGGGCTTCCCAGTGCTGGCCGGATCGATCGGGCCGAGCCACGGCTATGTGCATGTGGTCGATATCGGCAGCGAGGTCAGCATCATGGGGATGCGGGTCGCCCAGGGTGAGCTGATCCACGCCGACCGGCACGGCGCATTGGTCATCCCCGACGAGGTGATCCCCGATCTCAAGCAGGCGATCGAGACGGTGGTCGCCAGCGAAAGCATCGTTCTCGGTCCGGCGCGCGAGCCCGGTTTCGACATCGACCGGCTCGAAGAGGTCTGGGCAGAGTTCGAGGCGGCCCGGACATGAACGGCGCGGCGCGCCCGAGCCTTCTGGTGACCCGCCGGCTGCCAGCGCCGGTCGAGGCGCGGCTACGCGAGGGCTATAAAGTGACCTTCAACCCCGACGACAGGCCGCTGTCGGCCGAGGCGCTGGCAGCGGCGTTGCGCAGCCATGACGCCGTGATGCCGACGGTCAGCGACCGGATCACGGCAGACATGCTGCAGGCCGAGGGCCGGCGCGCAGGCATCATTGCCAACGTGGGTGTCGGGTATTCCAACATCGACACCGAGGCCGCGCGGCAGGCGGGGGTCGTGGTGACGAACACGCCGGACGTGCTGACCGATGCCACCGCCGATACTGCGCTGCTGCTGATCCTCGCGGCCACCCGGCACGCCTATGCCGCCGAGAAGCGGCTGCGCGAGGGGCGCTGGCAGGGGTTTTCAATCGTCGAGGGGCTGGGCCGCAGCATCCAGGGCAAGGTGCTGGGGATCATCGGCATGGGCCGGATCGGCCGTGCCACGGCGGCGCGGGCCGCGGCGGGCTTCGGCATGGAGATCGTCTATTACAACCGGTCGGAGATCGCCGATCTGCCCTTTCCTGCACGCCGGCTCGACAGCATCGGCACGGTGATGGCGGCGGCGGATGTGGTGTCGGTCCATGTGCCGGGCGGCGGCGCCGCGCCGCTGGTGACGGCACAGCATATCGCGCGCATGAAGCCCGAGGCCTACCTCGTTAACACGGCCCGCGGAGACAGCATCGACGAGGAGGCGCTGATCGCCGCGCTGGCCGAGGGGCGGATTTCCGGAGCCGGTCTGGATGTCTTTGCCGAAGAGCCCAATGTGCCGGAGTCGCTGCGGTCGATGGAGAACGTGACGCTGCTGCCGCATATCGGTTCGGCGACCCGGGAGGTCCGCGAAGCCATGGGGCACCTTGCGGCCGACAACCTCGACGCGTTCTTTGCCGGCAAGGTGCTGCCGAGCCGGGTGGTCTAGGCAGGCGCGCGACCCCGTGGCCGCGTGTTCACTTCTGGGCCAGCTTGCGGCCTGCGAACCGGCGTTCATAAAGGGTGCGATAGGCCTCTGCCGAGGCCGGCAGATGCGCGCGGACGCTGGCTTCGTAGGCCTCGGTCGAGGTGCCGCGCAGGGCGGTGATGATGTCGCGGTGCTGGCCGATGATGGTCGCCATGTGGTCGGTGTCGTCGTATTTCACCACCCGGATCGGCTGGGCCATGCGGGCGTGCTGGGCGATCAGCCGGGCCAGACGCGGGTTCGGGCAGCAGCTGTATTGCAGCTCGTGGAACTGCTGGTTCAGCTCGTAGACCTCGCGGAAGGTGCCGTTCCTGACCGCCTCGGCGTGGCGGTCGGCCAGCACCTCGAGCGCGTCGGTCGTTTCGACGGGGGCGGGCAGGGGGGTGCGCCGGGCGGCGGCGGTTTCCAGCACGATTCGCAGGTCGTAGAGCGCGTCCACCTCGTCGGGGGTGAAATCCACCACCTCGACGCCGCGCCGCGGGCGATGCACCAGCAATCCCTGGTTTTCCAGCTCGGCAAATGCGTTCCGTACCGCGTGGCGCTTGGCGTCGTAGGTTTCCATCACCGTATCCTCGGTGATCCGCGTGCCCGGCGGGTAAACCCCGAAAATAATGTCATTTTCCAGGTCATTCTGGAGTGCGTTCGGCATGGGATCGGGCCTTGGTCAGGGACTTTCCCGTAAGCTTAAACAATGCCGCCCGACACCTCAATGATAAAATTATCAATAATCCTATTGACTACGAATTACACCTTCTCTAGCTTGCAGGCAGTTTCAGAGGGAGGATCACATGAAACATCTCACCAGCGCCCTTGCCATTGCGGCGGCAACATTCGGATCCGGCGTCAGCGCCTGGGAAGCGACCGCGGGCAAGCCTTACGACGGCGAAACCGTGCATGTGCTGGCGGTCAAATCCAGCCAGTTCGAAGCGCATGAAGCGCGACTCGCCGCGTTTGAAGAAGCCACCGGCATCGACGTGCTCTATGACTATGTGCCCTTCCCCAACATGAAAGAAGCGCTGACCACCGAGATGGTGGCGGGCGGCGATTACGATGTCGTTTCGATCATGGACCAGTGGGTGCCGTCGTTGCAGATGCTCGTGCAGCCCATCGGCGACGAAATCGAGGCGCAAGGCACGGACCTGGACGATTTCCCCCCGGCGCACCTGCGCCACGGCATGTTGAATGGCGAGCTGGTCGGCCTGCCGGTGCGCGGCCATGTGCAACTCCTGTTCTATCGCAAGGACCTGCTGGAGCAGGCTGGCGTCGAAGCACCGTCGACCTGGGATGAACTGGTGACGGCCGCGAAGGCGGTGCAGGAGAACACCGATGCCGCTGGTGTCGCGCTGCCCTATGGCAAGCTGAACGGCCAGAACCTGATGGTCTGGATCAACCTGCTCTGGGGCCATGGCGGCGACCTGTTTGATGAAAACGGCGACCCGGCCTTCAATTCCGAGGCAGGCATCGCTGCGACCGAGCAATATGTCAGCCTGCTGACCGAGGAAAAGATCGCCCCCGCAGGCTCGGCCACATTCGTCGAACAGGATGCGGTCAACAGCTTCAAGCAGGGCAATTCCGCCATGCTGCCGGTCTGGTGGTGGGTGCGCTCGCAGCTCTCTGATCCCGAGCAATCCAAGCTGACAGCCGACCAGATCGGCTTTACCTCGCTGCCCTCCGTGGGCGGGGCGGACAAGACCACCTTCACAAATACCTGGATCTTCGCCGTGACCGAAGGCGCGGACAACAAGGATGCTGCGGCGGAGTTCCTCGGCTGGCTGACCGATCCGGAACTGGAGCGCGAGGTACTGCTGGATGAAAACGGCTCCGAAGTGGTCGCGGTGCATTTCTCCAACCTGCGTGATGAAGAGGTCAACGCGCGCTGGGGCGGGATGCATTCCGCCGCCGCCGAGGCGCTGGCCACGGCCGAAGGCATGGACTTCGGCGACAACTGGCCGCGGATCTCGGAAATCCTCGAAACCGCTATTTCCAGCCTCGCAAGCGGCGAGGAGGCCGACACCGCCGCGGCGCTGAACCACGCGGCCGAGGAAATCGCGCGTATCCGCTGATCCCCGGTCCCAGGCGCGCCCTGCTCCCCGGGCGCGCCACCCTTCCTCCTCAGAAAGGTACAACATGCAGGACAGGTCGCTGTCATATCTACTGCTTGTCCCGGCATTCCTGATCGTGCTGGCGACGACGCTGTATCCGCTTGCCTATTCGCTGGTCACCGCGTTCCGCGAATGGGACCTCACCAAGCAACGCCGCCCCGGCGACTTCGTCGGCCTTGAGAATTTCGGCCATGCGTTTACCGAGCCGGGGTTTCAGAACTCGCTCTGGGTGACCACGATCTTCGTTCTGACCAGCGTGGCGCTGACCCTGGTGATCGCCATGTCTCTGGCGCTGTTGTTGCGACGCAAAGGCAAGATGCACACCTTCACCCGGGTGATCCTGATCCTGCCCTTCGCCATGAGCCCGGCGCTGATCGGTGTCAGCTACCGCTTCATGTTCAATCCCGAGTTCGGCGTCATTGCCAAGGGCCTCGGCGCTGTCTTCCCGGCGCTGGACGGCACGCCCTGGCTGGCCAGCCCCGATCTGGCGATGGCAATCCTCGTGCTGACGGATGTCTGGCACTGGGCGCCCTACATGACTTTCATGTGCCTCGGCGGCCTGGCCTCCGTGCCGCGAGAGACCGAAGAAGCCGCTCGGATCGACGGTGCCTCCACCCTGCGCATCATCTTCGGCATTGTGCTGCCGCAAATGAGGGGCGTGCTGCTGGTGGTGGCCGTGCTGAAGACGATCTTCGCACTGAAGATGTTCGACCAGGTTGTGACGCTGACTGGCGGTGGGCCCGGCACCTCGACCGAGACGCTGGCCTTCTTCATCTTCAACGTCGGCTTCAAATGGTACGACATGGGCTATGCCTCGGCACTGGCCTGGATCCTCACCGCAATCATGATGCTGATCTCGATCTGGTACGTCCGGATGTTGCTCAGCGAAAGAAAGATGGCCACGGCATGAACAAATCTGTCTTCTGGTGGGTAGAGCGCGCGCTGCTGCTTCTCATCTCCACCATCGTCCTCTTCCCCATCGCCTGGATGTTCCTGACCGCCTTCAAGCGGCCGCGCGACGCCTATTCCCTCTCGCTCGATTTCAGCCCAACGTTGGCGAATTTCGCCACCGTGTTCTCGGACCCCTGGAACCTGGGCGACATGGTGCTGAACTCGGTGATCGTCGCGACGGTGACGGTGCTGATCGCGGTGCCCTGCGCCTCGCTTGCGGCCTATTCCTTTTCGCGGTTCCGGGTGAAGGGGCGGAAGTTTCTGTTCTTCCTGATCCTGTCGACCCAGTTCATCCCTGCGGTGGTGATCGTGCTACCCTTCTTCCTGATGTTCCGCTCGCTGGGGCTTCTGGACACGCGGATCGCGCTGATCATCGTCAACCTGGCGATCGTGACGCCCTTCGTGATCTGGATGATCAAGGGCTTCATCGACGCCATCCCGACCGACAGCGAGGAAGCGGCGATGATCGACGGCGCCTCGCGCCTGAGGGTGATCCGCGACATCGTGCTGCCGATGGCCGCTCCCGGCATCCTGACCTCGTCGATCTTCTGCTTCATCCTGACCTGGAACGAGTTCCTCTTCGCGCTGATCCTGACACGCCGCGATGCCGTCACCCTGCCGGTGGGGCTGGTCAGCTTCCGTACCGAGCGCGGCGACCTTTGGGAGCTGATGAGCGCCGCCGGGGTTATGATCACAGTGCCGATCTTCATCATGGCGCTGCTCATCCAGAAACATTTCACGCGCGGCATGACCGCCGGCGCAGTCAAATAAGGAGGCTCTGACATGGCCGAAGTACAGCTTGTCGACGTGGAAAAGAAATACGGCGAATTCCTCGCCGTACCGAAGCAGAGCCTGACCATCGAGGAAGGCGAGTTCCTGGTCCTGCTCGGGCCTTCGGGTTGTGGCAAGACCACCACCATGCGGATGATCGCGGGGCTGGAGGACATCACCTCGGGCGACCTGATGATCGCCGGGGAACGGGCCAACAACAAGCCGCCCAAGGATCGTGACATCGCGATGGTGTTCCAGAACTACGGGCTCTATCCGCACATGACGGTGGCGCAGAACATCGGATATCCGTTGAAGCTGCGCGGCATGGACCGCAAGGCGCGCGAGGCGCGAGTGCAGGAGACCGCTCAGAAAGTGGAACTGCAAGCGCTGCTGAAACGCCGGCCATCGGAGCTCTCCGGCGGCCAGCGGCAAAGGGTGGCGCTGGCACGGGCCATCGTGCGCACGCCGAAGATCTTCCTGATGGACGAGCCACTGTCGAACCTCGACGCCAAGCTGCGCGTCACTATGCGGGCCGAGTTGAAGCACTTGCACCACGAGTTGGGCGTGACCACCGTTTACGTGACGCACGACCAGATGGAGGCGATGACGCTCGCCAGCCGCGTCGCGGTGATGAAGGAGGGGCGGATCGTGCAGCTGGACACGCCCAAGAAGATCTACTCGGAACCGGCGGACCTGTTCGTCGCGGGCTTCATCGGCTCGCCCTCGATGAACCTGGTCGAAGGCCGGATCACCGGCGGCAACTTCGAGGCGCAGGGCGTATCGGTGCCGGTCGCCGAGCCGGACCGCGCCGACGTGGTGATGGGCATCCGCCCCGAGGATCTGCAACTGACCGACACCGCCGCGGCCCCGATCTCGGGCAATCTCTACGCGCTGGAGCTGACCGGCGATTCCACCCTCGTCACGCTGCGCAACGGCGCCACCTCGATCTGCGCCCGTGGTCCGGCCGATTTCGAGGCGCCCATCGACGCGCCTTGCGCCCTGGCCCCCAAGCCCGGCGCGCGCATTCACCTGTTTGACAAGAACACCGGCCAGCGCCTCGACGCCTGACCGTTACGATAGGAGAGAAACATGACCCAGATCACCCAATCCGAGGCCGAGGCCCGCCACGTCAAGCGCGAGGATTACGTCTCCTGCACCGTGGCTTTCATTGACTGCAAGAAACCCGGCTCGCATCTCAAGGAAAACTACTCGATCATCGGCCCCGGTGTGACCTCGTCGGACGAGCAGGTGGTCAACCTGCCCGAGCCGCATGGCTTCAACATCGGCGCGGCGGCCATGCCCAACGGCATCACCAACAACCTGCACGTCCATTTCACCGCCGAGGTCTTCATCGTCCAGAAAGGAGAATGGACCTTCCGCTGGGGCTCGAACGGCGAGAATGAGTTTGTCGGACGCGAGGGCGACATTCTCTCGGTCCCCACATGGATCTTCCGCGGCTTCACCAACACCGGGCCGGATGACGGCTGGCTGTTCACCGCGCTTGGCGGCGACAACACCGGCGGCGTTATTTTCCATCCAGAGATCATCCGTGAGGCGGCGGATTACGGCCTCTACATCTCGAACGACAACACATTGATCGACGCCTCCAAGGGTGACGAAGTACCGGGCGAAGAGGGCCGCATCGCGCCGATGCCCGACGAAGAGGTGGCCCAATTGCGCGAGGTTTCGCCCGAAGAGATGCGCCGCCGCGTGGTGACCGAGGGCGTCCGGGATTTCCGGCCGGCCTTCATAGATGCGGCATTGCCCGGCTGCGGTGCCGAAATCGCGCCGGTCATCGGCTCCGGTCTGACTCAGAACCGCGACCATGCCGCGCTGATCACCAATCCGCACGGCTTTTCGATCGAGTGGCTTCGGCTCGGCGCCGGGCGACGGGTGAGCCCCTTCACCCTGGCCGAAAAGATGGTGCTGATCGTCCGCTCCGGGCAGGTCCGGCTGAGCCTCAACGAGGGCGCCGACGTGACCGTCGATTTGGGCGAGCGCGACACCTATTCGATCCCGGCCGACGTGGTCCGCTCGATCGAGGCAACCGGAGATGCGGGCGCCGAGGTGCTGGTGGTGGTCACCGGCGATCACCGCAAGCGGCCGGTCTTCGCCGATGACGTGATCACGGCGGCGCGCGAGGCGGGGCAGGCGCTTGACGCTGGCGGATACGTGGCCAAGGCGGCGTTGCTGCCCGATTACAAGCGAGCCGGCTGATGCGCAGTAATACCGTCAAGCAAAGGCTGGCGGCGGGCGAGACCGTCGTCAACGCCTGGCTCTCCATCGGGTCGAGCTATTCCGCCGAGGGTGCCGGACATTCCGGCGTCCACTCGGTCACCGTCGATCTGCAGCACGGGATGATGGGCGTTTCGGAGGCACTGCACATGCTGCAGGCGATCTCTGCAACGCCCGCGACCCCGCTGGTGCGGGTGCCCGATCTTGATCCGGCCAAGATCATGCACCTGCTCGATGCCGGGGCCTACGGCGTCATCTGTCCGATGATCTCGACACCCGAACAGGCCGAGGCGCTGGTCTCGGCCTGCCGTTACCCGCCTTTCGGCACGCGCAGCTTCGGGCCGTCGCGCGGTCTGCTCTATGGGGGCAGCGACTACGTGGCCAAAGCGAATGAAACCGTCATGGCGATCCCGATGATCGAGACCGCCGAGGCAGTGGAGCGGATCGACGAGATCCTCGCCGTCGAGGGCATCGACATGATCTATGTCGGCCCCAACGACCTGGCCTTTGCCATTGACGGTCACGTCAGCCAGCCGCGCCCGAATTCCGAAGCGGCGATCACCAAGGTGCTCGAGGCCGCGCGTCGGCATGGCGTACCGGTGGGCATCTTCTGCTCGGGCGCCGATGATGCCCGTGCGCGGCGCGAACAGGGCTGCGCGCTGGTAACGCCGGGCAATGATTTTTCCCACCTGACGCGCAGCCTGGCCAGTGCGGTGCGGGCGCTGGCAGACGAACCGATTGCCACGGAAAGCCAGTCGCGGGCGGCGCATGGCTATTGACCTTGCTGACGGTCGGCCCTGGATCTTGCTGCCGGGGACCTTGTGTTCCGGAGCGGTTTTTGACGGGTTGCTCGATGGCCTGGACGTGCCGCCTTCCGCGCGGCACGTCATCTCGATGCGCCATCCGAAGATCGAGGATTTCCGGGCAGAGCTGCAGGATCTTTGTACGCCTGACGCGATAGTCTGCGGCTTTTCGCTGGGCGCGCTGGTGGCCGCGCATCTGGCCTGTCGGCTGCCCGCCGCCGAGTTCCTGCTCTTTGCGCTCAATCCTCACGCTGATGCTCCCGATAAGCGGGCAGACCGGCTGGAATTTGCTGCGGACGTGGCGCGGCAAGGCGGGGCGGCCAGCATTGCCCCCCGGCTTCCGCCATTGGCCGGGCCACGCCCAAATCGGACACGTGACAAGATCCTGCAAATGGCCGAGGAGAGCGCGGCTCTGATGCCAGCCCAAACCAATCTGGCGCTTGACCGTCCCGGCGCACTGGGCAGCCTTGCCAAGACCAAGGTCCCGGTCAGGCTCTTCACTGGCAGCGAAGACACCTGGTCACCCGTCGGACTGGCGCGGGACGCGGCGCGCGCCGCGCCTTGCGCGCAGGTCACGACCTTGCCGGGACTGGGCCACTACGCCTTGGTGGAAGACCCCACCGCATGTTGCCGTGCCCTATGCGAGAACCCGAAGGCCCGCAACGCCAGGCTCACATTGCCGGGAGAAGACAAATGACCACCGTTCTGGGATGTATTGCCGACGATTTTACCGGCGCCACCGACCTCGCCGGCCTCCTGGCCCGCAGCGGCGTGCGCGTGTCGCTTCGCATCGGAGTGCCCTCCGAGCCCCCGGCCGACCCGGCAGCCTTCGAGGTGATCGCGCTGAAATCGCGCACCGCGTCGGTGGGTGAGGCCGTGGCCGAGACCCGCGCCGCGCTCAAATGGCTGCAGGCGGCGGGGGCGCAGCGGTTCTTCTGGAAATACTGCTCGACCTTCGACTCGACGGCGGAGGGCAATATCGGCCCGGTGGCCGAGGCATTGATGGCCGACCTGGGCACTGACCAGACGATCTACTGCCCGGCCTTCCCGGAAAACGGCCGGTCGATCTTCATGGGCACCCTCTTTGTCGGGCAGCAGCCGCTGGCGGAAAGCCCGATGAAGGATCACCCGCTGACGCCCATGCGCGACAGCAACCTGATGCGGCTCTTGCAACCGCAGGTAACGCGCCTGGTGGGGCTGGCCGACCGGCTGACGGTGGCGCGGGGAGCAGAGGCGCTGCGGGCGGAACTGGACGCGCTGAAGGCAAAGGGCGTGGCGCATGTGGTGGTTGATGCCGTTGCGAAGGAGGACCTGGCGGTGATCGCCAAGGCCTGCCGCGACATGGTGCTGATGACCGGCGGCAGCGCCGTCGCCATGCCGCTGCCCGCACTTTACCTGGCCGATGGCACGCTCGCGGCGGATGCGCCCAAGGCGGAAGCCCCGCAACTGGACGCCAAAACCGTCGTGCTTTCGGGCAGTTGCTCGGCCATGACCAACAGGCAGGTGGCGGCCTACCTTGCCACCGGCGCGCCGGGGTTCAGGCTCGACCCGCTCGATCTGGCCGAAAACGGCGCGCAAAAGGCGCTTGACTGGCTGGCAGGGCAGGACCTGGAAAAAGCCCCGCTGATCTATGCCACCGCCAACCCAGACAGCGTGCGCGCTGCGCAGAAAAAGCTGGGCGTCGCGGAAGCGGGCGAGATCGTCGAGGCCACCCTTTCGGCCTGCGCGGTCGCGGCGCGCGACAGGGGCGCGCGGCGGGTGATCGTCGCGGGCGGCGAGACCTCGGGCGCGGTGACCAAGGCGCTTGGTGTCAGCCAGCTCGACATCGGGGCCGAGATCGCTCTGGGCGTGCCCTGGACCTATTGCCGCTCCGGCGGGCAACAGATCGCGCTGACGCTGAAATCCGGCAACTTCGGCGCCGAGACCTTCTTCACCGACGCGCAGGAAAGGCTGGCGTCATGAGCACAGAAGCCCGCCTGCGCGACCAGATCTGCCTTTTGGCCCGGTCGATGTTCGACCGTGGCCTGACCGGCGGCAGCACCGGCAATATCTCGGCCCGGACCGAGGACGGCGGGCTGCTGGTCAGCCCCACGGGCACCAGTTTCGGGCGGCTCGATCCCGGCCGTCTCAGCCGCTTCGATGCGGCGGGCAACCACACGGATGGCGACAAGCCCACCAAGGAAATGCCGCTGCATTCCGCCTTCTACGACACCCGCAGCACGGCGGGCGCGGTGGTGCATCTGCATTCCTGCCACTCAGTGGCGCTGTCGATGATGCCGGATGTGGACGAGGACAATTTCCTGCCGCCGCTTACGCCTTACGGCATAATGAAGCTGGGCCGGGTGAAGCTCCTGCCCTTCTTTGTGCCGGGCGACCCGGCGATGGGCGCGGCGGTGCGCGGTCTGGCGGGCAAACGCAGTGCGGTGATGCTGGCCAACCACGGCCCGGTGGTAGCCGGCAAGGACATCGAGGCCGCCTGCAACGCCATCGAGGAACTCGAAGACACTGCGCGTCTGGCGATGCTGACCCGCGGGATGGCTCCGCGCGGCCTGACCGTGGACCAGGTCCAGGCACTGATCACGAAATTCGACATTGAGTGGGACGCATGAAAATCTCCGCCAACTTGGGCTTTCTCTGGAACGACCGGCCCCTGCCCGAGGCCATCCGCGCCGCAAAGGCCGCCGGCTTCGACGCCGTGGAATGCCACTGGCCCTACGATGTGCCTGCGGACGACGTTAAGGCCGCCCTGAGCGAGACCGGCCTGACGATGCTGGGCCTCAACACCCGGCGCGGCGATGTCGGCGCCGGCGACAACGGCCTCTCGGCCATCCCCGGACGCGAGGCCGAGGCGCGCGCCGCCATCGACGAGGCCATCGCCTATGCCACCGCCATCGGCACGCCGAACATCCACGTCATGGCCGGGGTTGCCAGCGGTTCGGCGGCGCAGGCGACCTACGTGGAAAACCTGCGATATGCCTGCGCGGCAGCGGCGCCGCATGGCATCACCATCCTGATCGAGCCGCTGAACCGCTATGACGCGCCCGGCTATTTCCTGACCACCACAGATCAGGCGCTTGCGGTGATCGCGGCGGTGGGCGCGCCCAACCTGAAGCTGATGTTCGACTGCTACCATGTGCAGCTGATGGAGGGCGACCTGACCCACCGCCTGCGGGCGCTGCTGCCCGCCATCGGCCATATCCAGTTCGCCTCTGTCCCCGACCGCGGCGCGCCTGACCGGGGTGAGGTGAACTTTGCCCATGTCTTCGGCGTGATCGCCGACATGGGCTATGCCGCCCCGCTGGGCGCCGAATACAAGCCCGGCGGCCCGACCGAGCCCACGCTGGGCTGGCTGCGCACTCTATCCGCGCGCGTCACCTGACGCGAGCTAGTATCGCAGATGGCGGGGTCGACATCAGCTCGCTGGCCCGTCGCATTTTCGGCTGATAAACAGGAGGATGCCCGCGGCGCGGGCTTCTGACCACACGAAGAGGGCGCATGGCCAAGCAAGTTTCTCCCATCCGCAAGGACCGCAAGCGCAATCCGCAGGTGTCGCGTGGCTAATTCGGACCTGACCTAGTTGGCCGTTAACCCGACCGCAAGGCAAGCATGTGCTACCAGGGTCGCGTGCATGCGTTCACGAAAATTTGCCCTTGAACCTCTACCCACTAGAAGTCCTATCTAGTCGACGAGAATGTATATCGTTCTTGCCATTGATCGCCGGTGGGAACCGAGAGGGTATGACATGCTGACAAGACGACACTTTATTCAAACGACAACAGCGCTCTTTTCGGCGACTGTGGCCAACCCTGTGTTTGCCGATAGCTGGCCCACCGAAGCGCAGAAGGCTGAATGGGACGCGCAAGTCAGCCCGCCCGGCTTCGATCCGGCCACGTCAAACCCTTGGGGACTACACCCACGTTTCTTGCCTCAGCGTGTGGACGCGAAAAACGGCCTCGTGCCGGGAGACATCCATGTCGATGCGGTCGCGCGGTATCTCTACCACATTGAGGAGGGTGGAACCGCGATGCGCTACGGCGTGGCGATCGCGCGGGGCAACCTCTACGAGCCGGGTGTTTATAACATCAAGCGCAAGGTCAGGTGGCCGCACTGGACGCCAACACAAAACATGATCGAACGCGATCCCGTGAACGCACAATGGGCCGATGGGATGGAACCAGGGCCGGAAAACGCTCTCGGGTCACGGGCGCTCTATCTCTATGTCGGTGATCGCGACACCTATCTTCGGATACACGGCACACCCTATCCGAGAAGCATCGGCGGTCGTGCGAGTTCGGGTTGCGTGCGGATGGTTATGGCACACATCAACGAGCTTTATCCGAACGTCGAGATCGGATCGACAGCACATCTTTATTCGGCTGAGGACAGCGTTACCGCGAGAAGTTGAATGAGGTAATTAACTCTCAGCGCATTGATGTGACGTGCGGGTCGTCGTCACACTTCCCGCGCGACGCAGATAGGGTTGCCGTTCGCCGTGCGCAGCGGCAGCAAGGTCGTTTCAACGGGGCCGCTGTGTTCGTACCAGTAGCACCCGTCCTCGGGCACCAAGCGCGCGGTTGCAACATCCTGATCCGGGGCAGCCATTGCAATCACGGCTTCGGGAACGTTGCCCCGCCGGTCTGCCGAGTCGCCCGGTCCAGTCGGCTGGATTGCGCACCCGGCCGTAAGAGACAGCGCCACTGCAACAATTATTTTTTGCTTCAGCATCAAAACCCGCATCAAGCTTCCTTTCGTGTCTGTTTTTCTTTGCATCGGCTTTTCATGCCTCAAGGCGTGATGGAGCCGATCGCCGCATCCTCTAGCAATAAAACAAACTGAAATACCACCGTATTTTGCTCTTGAAGCTCTAGCTGCTGTAGGGGTTATGCCATGGTAAAGCACCCGAATCCAGAGGTCCATTCATGCCGTCCGACACCCATCGTCACGACCACGATCACGCCGAAGATGCCCAGACAAGCGGCGGCAGCTGCTGCGGGGGCGCCGGAACGTGCGGCGACATCGTTCCGACGACGCCCGCGCCATCGGGCGGGCGCAGTTTTCAGGTGTCCGGCCTCGATTGCGCCGAGGAGGTAGCAATCCTGAACAAGGTGGTCGGCCCGAAGATCGGCGGGGCCGAGCATCTCGCGTTCGACGTGATCAATGGGCGGATGACTATTCTCGACAGCGCCAAGAGTTTATCGGACGGCGAAATTGCAGAACTGGTCGCAAGCACCGGCATGACCGCCAAGCCTTGGGATGCCGAGAACGCGTCGGTCGACCAGGCGGCCCATCTTGCAAGACAGCGGCTGTTTACGGCGCTCAGTGGAGGCTTCTGGGCCGCAGGATTTCTGTGGCACATCATCGAGACCGGCATGGGCGGGGCGCTCGGCCTCTTCGCGGGTCACGGCGAAGCGCCGATGCCACTGGTCGAGGCAGGGCTGTTCGCGGTTGCGATCCTGTTCGGTGTCTGGCTCGTGGCACCCAAGGCATGGTCGTCCGCTCGGCGGCTGTCGCCCGACATGAACCTGCTCATGGTGGTCGCCGTGGCCGGTGCCATCGGGCTTGGCGAATTTTTCGAGGCGGCGACAGTCGCGTTCTTCTTTTCGCTCTCGCTCTACCTCGAAAGCTGGAGCGTCGGGCGTGCGAGGAATGCGGTTTCAGCTCTGCTCGACCTCGCGCCGCCGACGGCAAGAGTTCTTCATGATGACGGCTCGGAAGCGGACGTTCCGGCTTCTGCGGTTGCTATCAACGCACGTTTCATCGTGCGCGGCGGAGACCGCATCCCATTGGATGGTGAGGTTGTCGATGGGGCAGGGGCCGTCGATCAGGCGCCGATCACCGGAGAGAGTGCGCTGGTCCCAAAGGAACGGGGCGACGAAGTCTATGCCGGTACGATCAACGGCGAAGGCACACTGACGGTGCGCGCCACGAAGGCCGCCTCGGACACCGTGTTGGCCAAGATTATCCGCATGGTCGGCGACGCCCATGCCCGCCGCGCGCCGGTGGAGCAGTGGGTGGCGAAATTCGCCCGCATCTATACGCCTATCGTCATGGCTCTCGCCATTGCAATTGCCCTGCTGCCGCCGCTCATTTTCGGGGGGGCCTGGGATTATTGGTTCTACAATGCACTCGTGCTGCTGGTGATCGCTTGCCCATGCGCTCTGGTTATCTCGACACCGGTCTCCATCGTCGCTGCACTCACCGCCTCAGCGCGGGCCGGGGTGCTGATCAAGGGCGGTGCATATGTTGAGGCACCGGGCAAGACCACTGCACTGGCCATGGACAAGACCGGCACGATCACCATGGGCGAGCCCGAGGTGGCGGCGGTGCATCCGCTGGGCAAAGCATCGGCGCAAGATCTGATGACCCTCGCCGCTGGGCTGGAGGCACGTTCCTCGCATCCCTTGGCGCGCGCCATTCTTGCGCGGGCAGAAGCCGACGGCATCAAGGTATCCGCCGCGGAAGATACCCGAACCGTTCCGGGCAGGGGACTTGAAGGACGCACAGACGGCCGGTCGATCTGGCTGGGGTCGGACCGGTTTGCCGAGGAGAAGGGTTTCGGCGACGCCATTCCGAAGGATTTGCGCGACCGCATCGAAGGGGCTGGCAGCACCCTTGTTGCCGTGGGCGACGACACCGGTGTCACCGGCATCTTGGAATTGCGCGACCGTATCCGCCCGGATGCCAAAGGCATCGTGGCGCAGCTTCACGCGCAGGGTGTGAAGACCATCGTCATGCTGACCGGTGATAACGAGCGGACAGCGCGCGCTGTTGCAGCCGAGGTCGGCATCGACGAGGTCCGTGCCGAGCTTCTGCCCGAAGACAAGGTGACTGCCATCGAAGAACTGGTCGAAACGCATGACATGGTGGCCATGATCGGCGACGGGGTCAACGACGCCCCGGCCATGGCGCGCGCGCATTACGCCATCGCAATGGGTGCCGTTGGTTCGGACGCGGCAATCGAGACGGCGGATATAGCCCTGATGACCGACGATCTCGGCAAGGTGCCTTGGCTGATCGGTCATTCGCGCCGGACAATGTCGATCATTCATCAGAACATCGGTATTTCCTTGGCGACCAAGGGCGTTTTCGTTGTCGCTACCGCGTTCGGACTGGCATCGATGTGGGGCGCGATTGCAGCCGACGTAGGAGTGTCATTGCTGGTGGTGGCCAATGCCCTGCGCCTGCTGAACAGCCAAGAGGCCAAGGCGCCGCCGTCCGGCGGTGAGCAGGTTGGCCCACAGATGGCAAAGGCCGCGCTTGCCCACGGACATTGATCACGCAGCATTTGCAAGGTAACGTAATGTCCATAACAGACCTCACGAAAGAGGCATCGAGCAGTGAAAACCATCCGATTTCCCCGCCGCGCCGTCCTGTTGGGCGGGCTGGTAGCGTTTCTGTCCGGGTGTGCCAGCAAGTTCCGCAGCTATGACGGACCCGAAGTCACCCGTGTTCGGCTTTACAAGGGACAGCGCTTGCTTGTTCTCGACGGAGCCGATCGCGTCTTGCAAACCTATCCGGTCGGGCTGGGTTTCGCTCCTGAGGGTCACAAACAATTCGAGGGGGATGGCCGGACTCCGGAAGGAGTTTACACAATCGACAGGCGAAACCCCAACAGCACCTACCATCTTTCGATTGGCATCTCTTATCCGAACGAGGCCGACATCGCCTTTGCCGAAGCGCAGGGCCTTTCCCCCGGCGGCGACATCTTCATCCATGGTGGCCCACGCCCCGGCATCGACCCGACAAATGTCCGCGACTGGACAGCTGGCTGCATCGCGGTCACGGATCGGGAGATCGAGGACATCTATGCAATGGTGAAGGACGGGACACCTATCCACATCTTTGCATGACGGTCTTTCTCATGCGGCGGTAGTGAGCCGTCGCATTGGCGCCATTGCCCAGCTCCACGAAGCCAAGATGAGCGCCAACAGCATCCAGTCCCCGAAGCTCGCGTAGAGTGTCGGCGGTCGCGCGGAGGGCAGGCTAGCGTCGATGATGCCCGTTTCGCCGGTATCGAGCCGCGCAACGATCTCTCCGCTCGCGTCGATGACCGCAGAGATGCCCGTATTCGCGGCTCGGATGACTGGAAGGCCTTCCTCTACGGCGCGCATACGTGCGGAAGCCAGATGCTGCTCGGGTCCGATGCTGGTGCCAAACCAGGCATCGTTTGTCGCGTTGAAAATCCAGTCCGGCCGGAACAGGTCGTCGACCACATGCCCTGGGAAGATGATCTCATAGCAGATCGCCACGGCGACCAGCGGCACACCCGGAAGCGCAAGCGTTCTCGGGCCCGGTCCGGGCGTAAAATCGCCCAGACCCGCCGTGAGCCGCTCGATGGGCAACCAGCCGCGGAATGGCACATATTCGCCGAAGGGCACGAGATGGTGTTTCGCGTATCCGGTCAGGATCTCGCCGGTCTCGTCAAATGCCTGGACCGTGTTGAAATATCGGGTGCCATCCTCGCTCGGTACACGGTCCGGCACACCGGTAAGCAGCACTCTGCCGTCTGGTAGCGCTGCGGCAATGCGGGCCCGTGCCTCCGTATCCTCATCGAGGAAACCCGGAAAGGCGGTTTCCGGCCAGAGAAGCACGTCGAAATCGCCGGGCCGGGTTGAAAGCTCAAGATAGCGCGCGAAGGTCGCCTCGCGGTTCTCGGGAGCCCATTTCTCCTCTTGTGGAATGTTGCCCTGGACGATGCGCAGGTCGACACCGGGTGGCTGTTGTGCATCCGACTGGAGGCGCAGCGTGCCGACAGCCCACATCGTCGCGATTCCGGCCAGCGCCATGAGCGAGATGGTCAATCGTTGCCGCCCGGACGCCATAGCAGCCGCGCCAGGGAGTACCGCGACGAACACGGTGAGAAAGCTTAGCCCATAGCTTCCGACCCAGGCGGCGGTCTGGCGAAGGGCGGCGTAGTCTACAAGTGCGTAACCGGCCAGGTTCCAGGGAAACCCTGTCAGAACGTGACCACGCAACCACTCGGCCACGGTCCAGGAGGTCGCGAACAGGAGGCAGGCCAAGAGACTGCCCATGGCTCCGCGCCGCGCGATTTCGGCAAAAAGCGCAGCGGCAATGGCTGGGAAAATCGCGAGACCTGCGGACAATCCCGCGACCGCCGGAATCGCCATCGTCCCAAACCGCTCGGCCTCGACGTAGAAACTTTCCGCGATCCACCAAATCCCGAAACCGAACTGGCCGAGACCAAACGCCCAGCCGACGAGGAAAGCGCGCCCGAAGGAGAGATCGCGAAGCCCGACAAACAACGCGGAATAGGCAACGGGAACGAGCAGGAGAATCGAAAGAGGCGGGAAAGTCAGAACGGTCATCGCCCCGGCGGCGAAACCAAGCGTCATCCGCGAAAGCAAACGGTGGCGCAGAGCGATGCGGTTCAGAATTTCCGGCTTCACGACTTGATCGAACGCCGCGCGCTGATCCATGGCGCGGCGAGCAAGAGCCCCACGCCACTGACGACAAATACATCGGCCAAGTTGAAGGCAGGCCAATGTGTTGTGCCAATGTAGAAATCGAGAAAGTCTGTTACAGCCCGATACCGCACACGATCGATGACATTGCCCAGGGCTCCGCCAATGATCGCACCGTAGGCAAGCGTTTCCACCGCATTGTCGGCGCGAAACAGCATAACCCCCAGCCAAACACAGATGGCAAGAGCGAAAGCGATGAGGCTCCACCACGGCGCGCCGCCCAACATCCCGAAAGTCACGCCGTCATTACGATAAAAGACGAGGTTGAATCCCGGAAACACGGGAATTCCGGCGCTTAAAGTGACGGCATTCGCAACGACAATGGCTTTGGTGATCTGATCGATCGCGAACGCAGCAAGTGCTGCGAAGACGCCGATCATCGGAGATACCTTGTTTAGTGACATTGCCTCATCCCAACCAGACATCAAGGAACAGCATCAGAACGAGCCCGACTGCGAGACCGAGCGTCGCCCTGTTCTGATGGCCGCTGCGATGGGTTTCGGGGATGATTTCGTGGCTAATGACGTAGAGCATTGCGCCCGCGGCAAAGGCCAGACCCCATGGAAGCAGCGGTTCCGACAGTGTGATGATGCCGGCCCCGAGCAAACCGCCAATCGGCTCGATCATGCCCGTCAGCGCCGCGATGCCCCAGGCGCGCAGCTTCGGATATCCCTCGCCCAGCAGAGATACAGCGACGGCCAATCCTTCGGGCGCATTCTGAAGCCCGATGCCGATGGCGAGCGGCAGACCGCCCTCCATACCTCCGGATCCGAAGCCGACCCCAACCGCAAGGCCTTCGGGGAAGTTGTGGATCGTGATTGCGATGATGAACAGCCAGACCCGCCGCAAAGACGCCGCTTCGGGCCCTTCGCGTCCCGTCTTGAAGTGCTCGTGCGGCAGCTTTTCGTTCATCAGGGCGACAGCCCCCATGCCCAGAAGAATCGAAACGCATACGATGGCCGCAGGCATCGCGCCGTTTTCGAACATCGGCTCCGCCGCATCCAATGCCGGGATGATCAGCGAAAAGAAAGAAGCGGCGAGCATCACACCGGCAGCGAAGCCGAGCGACAGATCGCGTGTGGCCCGAGACGGGATGCGCCCGAACAGCACGGGAACTGCTCCGACTGCTGTGAGCGATCCGGCGGCAAGACTTCCGAGAAAGCCGAGCATTATCGGAGACAGATTTTCCATGGGCGGGCCAGATTATCCTTCGGCGTAGCTCGAAAAGACTTCCGTCGACCCGTCCTTGCGGATGAGGAAGACATCATAGGCCTCGCGGTCGTCTTCTGGCCCCATGCCGGGCGAGCCATAGGGCATCCCCGGAACAGCGAGGCCGACGGCGTCCGGGCGCTCCTCGAGAAGGCGGCGGATGTCAGCGGCCGGTACATGGCCCTCGATCACGTAGCCGTCAATGAGCGCGGTGTGGCAGGAGACCATGCGCTGCGGCACGCCGTTGTCTAGCTTGAAGCGCACGAGAAGCCCGCCGAACATGTCCTGGCCGGTCGGCACAAACCCGTTCTCTTCGAGATGTTTCATCCACGAGAGGCAGCAGCCGCATCCGTTGGTCTTGCGGACGTCGATCGCCGTTGCCTCTGCGAGGGCCTGGGCCGCTGGGAACAGGGCGAGCGTGATGGCAAGAACTTGTGTCATGCGTTTCATGGGTCAGAGCCTTTCGGTTGTCGTTTTGGCAATCTCGCTGCCGAGGTTTTCATTCAGAAGCGCCCGCGCCTCGGCCAGACGCGAGAGCGCGGCGGTATCATCCGCATCGCTCTCGGCCGCTTCGGCGAGCCGGTCGTCAGAGAGGGGGTCAGTCGGGCGCCCATCCACGAGCACCTCATAGTGCAGGTTCGGACCTGTCGCCGTGCCAGTCGCGCCGACGCGGCCGATCACGTCTCCCGCCGCAACGCGTTGGCCTTGTGCCAAGTCTTCCGGCACGGCGCTCAGATGCGCGTAGCGCGTCATGGTGTCGGAGCCGTGCAAGATTTCGACCACGCGACCATATCCGCCGCGCCAGCCGATGAAATTGACCCGCCCCGGTGCCGTCGCTTGAACCGGTGTCCCACGTGCCGCTGCAAAATCGACGCCGGTGTGCATCCGGACGTTGCCAAAGACCGGATGCGTGCGGCGTCCGAACACCGAGCTGAGGCGCGCACCCTCGACCGGCTGTGCGAAGACGCGCAGCACCTCGCCATCGACGTAGATCGTCGCCTGACCGCTGCCGTCGTCCGGCCATACGATCTCGTAAAGCGAACCGCCGATCTCCAGTGCGGCGAAGGCGAGTTCGGGCTGTCCGATCCTGTCCTCTCCGACCCGCGCCTCACGCCAGAGAAGCCTTAGTGTTTCGCCACCGGCCATCTCGCGGCGGAAATCCACGGTCCCACCCAGCATCTGCGCAAGGTCCACGGAAAAACGGGCGGGTATGCCGGCTTCGTCGAGTGCCGCGAAGATCGAGCTGTCGATCATGGCTTCGCCGGCAAGGGTTACGATTTCCGGATCCGGAGCCACGACCTGCGTGGACATCTGCTCGCCGAAAACCACCTCGATCCGAACCCCGTCCTCGACGGCGAGTGAGACGGTGCGGGGGCTGCCGTCCACGGTCGAAGCGACAGTGACCGAGTGCCCCGGCCGCAGCCGTCGCAGATCGTATTCCGCACCAAGCGCGAGGGCAACTTCGGCTCTGTCAGGTGCCGCAAGACCGGCCTCTGACAGCAAGAAATCGAGCGTTTCGCCCGGAGCAATGTCGCGCGACCACGTCGACAGGGGTGGCTCGATCGCTTGCACCGGCCTGTCGGCAAACGCGGCCTGCAGAAGGGGCAGCGGGCTGAGGTCGGGTGCATCGTCTGCCCATGCCGCCGCGGGCAGCGTCACGGGGATGTCAACGTTCTGGGGGGCTTCAGGACCTTGGGGCATCCAGCTACCTGCCTGGGCAAGTTCCGGCGGCACGGGTTCTTTCGACATGGAATCAGAGATGGCGATAGCCGCTCCCGAAACCGTCCCCGCAATTGCGACACAAGCCGCCAAAGTTCTGAGCCTCATGTCGCCCCCTCCATTTCTTCTTCCAGCGCGCGGCGGATCTTCGGCACCGCGAATTCTTTGGGCTCGTGATAGTCGATCATGGTGACGAATCGCCCAGAGGCTGCGAACAGGAAGACGCTCGCGGTGTGGTTCATCGTGTAATCGCCGCTCTCCGCCGGTACTCGCTCGTAGGTGGCGCGGAAGCCGTCCGCGACGCGCGCTATCTGCTCTTCCGGTCCCGTCCAGCCGCGGATCGCCGGATGGAAGTAGCCGACATATTCGGCCATCGTTTCGACAGTGTCGCGCTCGGGATCGACCGTGATGAAAACCACGTTCATCTCGTCGGCCTCGTCTCCCAGATCGTCGAGCCATCCCGAAATGTCAGAAAGCGTGGTCGGGCAGACATCGGGACAGTAGGTGAAGCCGAAGAACGCCATCGTCGGGCGACCGATCAGGGTTTCCGGCCCGACCGCGTTGCCCTCATGATCCGTCAGACGGAAAACCATCTCGGTCAGGGCCACAGGCCGCTGCCCGACAGGTTCGGGTCCACCGGGTCCATCGACCTGCCACCAACCGACGAAGAGCATCAGGGCGACCGCCCCGACACCAGCCGCGCCGTACCCCAGGACCGCCCGTCGCCGCACCAGTCCTCTGGCCCCCGCGCGGCGATTCCGAGGATCGGCACCTTGACCGTCACTTCGCCTCCGTCGTCGAAAAGCAGGGTCAGCGGAAAGGTGTCCCCTTCCGTCATCGGTTCTTGTAGCCGCATCAGCATTGCGTGCAGGCCCCCCGGTTCGAGCGCGACGCTCTCGCCCGGGGCGATCGCGATCTCCCCCGCCGGGCTCATGGAGCTCACACCTTCGGCATTGGTCTTCGTCTCGTGGATTTCGGGCATCATCGCGAGCGGTGTTGTAAGGCCGATCAGCGTCACCGGCTCGTCGCCAGTGTTGCGGATCGTCATGTAAGCGGCCCCGGGACGGTTCATCCCGATGGAGGCGCGGGACCACGCGTTCTCGACGACAACATCCTCGGGTCCGGCCAGCGCGGGCACCGAGAGCCCTCCAAGGGTCAAAAGCGCGGCCAGTGTGCCAGTCAAAATATACTTTTTCATCGTTCTGATCCTGCCCTTTCCATTCAGCTTTGCGCGGCAGCGACTTCGGCGGCCACCAGACGACGCAACTCTGCCTCCCCGAATGGATCGAGCGGCTTGCCGTTCACAAAGAATGTGGGCGTCTGGCGAATTCCCACGGCCTCGACGTCAGCACGATCCTGGTTAAGGATCGCCACGACACCGGGTGCCAGCATTTGCGTGCGCGCGGCTTCGGCATCGAGTCCGGCCGTGGCGGCGATCTGAAGGATCAGGCCAGGCGCCGGGGCACCGTGCGACGCCCATCTCGGCTGTTCCCGCAGAACGGCCTCGAGCACCGGCACGTAAACGTCCTGCATGCGCGCCGCTTCGAGCACGCGGATGGCTTCCTCGGATGCCGCGCCGTGGAAGGGCGTGTAGCGGATCACGACGCGGACAGCTTCCCCATGCTCGGCCATGATGTCCTTCACGATGGGATGAAAGGCGCGACAGGCCTCGCAGGCCGGATCGAAGAATTCGACGATCGTGACGGGCGCATCCGCAGGCCCGAGGATGGGCGAGTAGGGGCGGATCATCGCCTCCGCAAGTTCCGGAGCAACGGGCTCCGCTTCGGCCACTGGGCCGGGGCGGATTGCAAACCAGGTGGCTCCGCCGAAACCGGCGGCGCCGAGGGCAAGAACGGACAGGATCAGGCCGCGTCGATTCATGTTCGTGTGTCCTTCAATGAAAGGGCCGACAGCGCCCCGATCAGCGCGAAGGCGGCGAGCGCCATCAGCGGGATAGGGATGCCGAAGACCAGTTGGTTGTCATCGGTGCAAGAGGGGCCGGTGGCCGTGCAGGGCTGGACGCGTTCGGGAACAAGACCGACGTACAGCCCCATGTGCCAGAGGGCGATTGCGCCGCCGCCAAGCGCCAATGCGATGCCGTAGCGCCCCACGCGGCCGTCCCGCCACCAAAGGCCGAGCCCGAGGACAATGGCCAAGGGGAACATGAAGGCGCGCTGGAACCAGCACAGCACACAGGGCGTCTGCCCCAGCACCTCGCCGACAAAAAGCACGGCAAGCGAGGCGACGAGCGCGATGATCCACGCCAGCCCGAGGGCTGTTTCTCCGGACATACGGTTCATGTCGGTCAGAACCTCTCTTCCAGATCGGCGAGTATCTCTTCGGCGGAGGTGCCGTAGGGCCACGAGTCGGCGAAGCCCGCGTCGGGATCGAAGAGGAACAAATGCGACGTGTGGCCCATCGTGTAACCATCCGGCGCCGCAGCCTCTTCGACGCGTTCAAAGAAGATCGGAAACGTCTCGGATGTGGCGGCGATCTGTTCCGGCGTGCCGGTCAGACCGATGATGCCCGCATCGAACAGCGGGACGTATTCGGCGAGTGCTGGGGGCGTGTCTCGTTCGGGGTCGATGGTGATGAAAATCGGCTGGACCTTGGCGGCATCGTCGCCCAGACCGTCCATCACCGCCGCGACCTCAGATAGGGTCGTCGGGCAGACGTCGGGGCAGTTGGTAAAGCCGAAAAAAACCAGCATCCAGCGCCCCGCAAAGTCCTCCTCGGTTTGAACCATACCCTGGTGGTCCGTCAGTTCGAACTCAGCGAAAAAAGGCGGCTCGGCGTCAGTTCGGGCGCTATCGGCACGATAATCGGACCATAGCAAGAGCCATACGAAGGCAAGCGCTGCCACGCCTGCCAAAACCCAAAGAAACTTCTGTGCCGATGTAAGGGACAATCCTGTTCGCCTGTTTTTGATTCTTATTGCAAGTGCGGATACATCCTCTAGCCGCTAGAGGTTCAAGCACGAAATCATGGTATAGCTTGAACTCACGCGTCTGTGAAACCGACACTTGTTTATTCCGACGGCAAAACCTACACAAACTGTATCTTTTTCATGGAGGCGAAAATGCTCACGATCGGTACTCTGTCAAAGAAGACTGGCACAAAAGTGCAGACCATCCGGTACTACGAACAGATCGGACTCATGCCCGAACCTGGCAGGACCGAAGGCGGACAGAGGCGCTACGACAATGCACAGCTCGACCGACTGTCCTTCATCCGCCATTCGCGGCAACTCGGTTTCTCGCTCGATGCGATCCGCGAGCTGCTCGACCTCAGCGACCATCCCAACCGCCCCTGCGACGAGGCAGATGCCATCGCGCGTCGCCAGCTCAAACAGGTGGAGCAGCGCATGGCCCGCCTGAAGGCGCTGCGCACGGAACTGAAACGCATGGTTCACGAATGCAGCGGCGGGCGGACCGGAGACTGCAAGGTGCTTGAGGTGTTGCGGGACCATTCGGAATGCCTGACCGAGCACGAGGAAATCGGGGCCTGAAGGAATTCAGCCAACATTCCGGCTGGAACGCAGATCAGCCGCAGAAGTTAATGTGTCGTACAACACAAGCTGGAACCACAAAATGGCCGCTAGACAAGATTCAATGGAGAGACGGACGCTTTGGATCGTTCTTGCGCTCAATATCGGTTTGGCCGTGGCCTTTTTCGCAACAGGCGCCTTCGGCGACTCAAGTGCCCTGATCGCCAACGGGCTCGATAACCTCTCCGACAGCTTCGTCTACGCGATCAGCCTTTTCGCTTTGTCCCGATCCGACAAATGGAAACGCGGGGCGGCGAACGTTTCCGCCGGGCTGCTGATTCTGTTCGCCGCTGGTATCCTTTATGATGCATGGCGCCGCTACATCGGCGGGTCAGATCCGCTCGGGACGATCATGATCGCGATGGCCCTGATCGCGGCGGCTATCAACGCAGTCTGCGTCTGGCTGCTCGCTAAGCTCAAAGATCCGGACGTCAACATCCGCGCGGCCAACACCTTCAGTTACAACGATTTCGCCGCGAACCTCGGAATCGTCGTGGCTGGCGGCCTCGTCGCCTGGCTGGGAACCAACTGGCCGGACCTCGTCGTCGGCGTGATTGTCGCCGGGATCGCGGCCTGGGGAGGTATCGACATTTTGCGCGACGCACACGGCGAACACCACAAAGCGGTTCACACGGACAAATAGTTGCGGGAGATTCTTTCTGAAAGAAAGGATTGAAGCTACAGTGACTATAGCAATTAGTCTTGTTCCAAGACGATTCGAGGAGCGACCCGTTGCATATGACCGACCCCCTACTTGTACCCACCAAACTACTAGATTTTGATGCCGCGCCTCTTGCGCATCTAATAGAGAACCGCAGCTGGCGCGACTTGTCCGAATACGATCGGATCGGAGCAGTCTATGATTTCGTTCGGAATGAAACCGCGTTCGGATACAATCGAGCTGACGACATCCCCGCATCCGAGGTGTTTTCCGACGGCTACGGGCAGTGCAATACCAAAGGCACGCTCTTGATGGCGCTGCTGCGTGGTGTCGGCATTCGTTGCCGGTTGCATGGGTTTACGATCCACAAAGGCTTGCAGCGCGGTGTTGTCCCTGAGCTGGTGTATCCGCTTGCTCCGCAGGAAATTCTCCACTCATGGGTCGAGATCGAATTTCAAGGTGCCTGGATTAACCTTGAAGGCTTCATCCTGGATGACGCTTTCCTCGATGTCCTGCAAACGTCATTCTCGGACACAGAAAGTCTCTGCGGTTATGGCGCGGGCACGGATTGCCTTGGCGCGCCTCCCGTCGCCTGGAACGGAGAAGATACCTACATTCAGAAAACCGGCATCGTGCAGGATTTCGGCGTGTTTGATACGCCGGACGCCTTCTATTTTTCCCATGAGCAATCCTTTGGATGGCTGCGTGGTGCCCTTTACCGTCATATCATACGCCACTGGATGAATGCGCGCGTTCGTGGTTTCCGCAGCGACCGCCTCAAGACTGACCGACGCGCGACACACGCGCATGAGGAGCCTGCCAATGCCACATGACCACGGGCACGCGCATATCGATCCGGATTCTGGCGATCGGCGGGTTGCCATCGCGATCTGGGCGAACGGGCTTCTTACCGTTGCGCAAATCGTCGGGGGCATATTGTCGGGCAGCCTGGCACTGATCGCCGATGCGCTGCACAACTTTTCCGATATGGCCTCGCTTGTCATTGCCTTTGCCGCACGCAAGATCGCGCGCCGCCCGGCCGATGAGCGCATGACCTTCGGCTATGGCCGGGTCGAAATCGTCGCGGCCCTGATCAACTACACCACCCTCATCGTGATCGGCTTCTATCTGATCTACGAAGGTGGCATGCGCATGATTGATCCACCCGAAGTCATGGGGTGGACCGTCGTCATTCTCGGTGGAATCGCGCTTGTGGTCGACACGCTGACCGCAATGCTGACCTATTCGATGCAGAAGGGGAGCGTGAACATCCGTGCGCTTTTTCTCCACAACCTTTCGGATGCGCTTGCTTCGGTCGCGGTTATCGTCGCTGGGTCGCTGATCATCCTTTACGACATGCGTTGGGTCGATCCTGCCATCACCATCGGCATCGCGACCTACATCCTGTATCTGTCTTTCACTGAAATAGGCGGCCCAATCCGAACCCTGATGCTCGGGAGCCCGCCGGACATCGACAACGAGGCCGTCGTCGAAGCGATGCGGAAAGTCGAAGGCGTCGCCGACGTCCACCACGTCCATCTCTGGCAAATGCAAGAGCACGAGGCTGCGCTCGACTGTCATGTCGTCGTGGCAGCCGAGGGATGGTCGAAGATCGAAGAGATCAAGAGCGCGATCAAGGAGCGGCTGAAGGAAGAATTCGGCATCAGCCATTCCAGCCTCGAATTCGAGCACGAGGATCGCGCTCATCAGAACGCCGATCTCTACGGTCACGGCAACGCAAGTGAAAAGGAGAAGACCAATGTTCAAGGAAACGCTGACCGAGCGTGATGATGTCATCGGGCTCGTCTGCGAAGGCAAGTTGACGGAGACAGAATTCAAGCAAATGCACGCGCTGCTTCATGAGCGTCTTGGAACAACCGATAATCCGGGTCTGGTTCTCGACCTTACAAGTTTCGAGGGCTACGAAGAGCCTTCGGCGATGCTAGAAGATCTGAAGGTCGACACCGCCCACGCGAACGATTTCGGTCGCATAGCGGTTGTCGGAGAACGCAGATGGATGGAATGGGGCGCACGGGTGGTCAACCTATTGACGGGCTCCGAGATGCAGTGGTTCGAATCCAGCGATACCGAGTCCGCAATTGCGTGGGCGCGTGACGGGTAGCCAGCGATTCTGCAAGAAAAGGACTCTGGCCTGGAAATTGACATCACATCAGATGCTTCACGATTAATGGAGGAACGGAACGATCTAAATGTAGTCAGCAACATTTGTCTGCTCGGATGAAACAATCCGATGCAGTTTGATGTCGACTTTAGGCTGCATAATAAGTCCCTACGCGCTGAATTCTTCGAAATTTAACATAAACTTCATTATGCGTATTTATACTTAGTGTTGCGATAGTATATTTTCATATGTATGCTGATCCCTGTCACAGAGGGTCCTTAGCATGCGTCATCTACTCAAGAAGCTCCTCCCCTCGGTTGCAGTCGCTTTGACTGTGACAAGTTCTTCGCTACCGATGCCCGCCCGCGCGCAGACATACCCGATCGATTGCGCGATTCTCCTGTGCCTGTCTGGCGGCTGGCCTGCTTCCGTCCCTTGCGCCAGAGCTCGCGCCGAGTTCATCCGGCGGATTACGCCCTGGCCGGTGGAACCGCCACTGCAAATCTGGCGCTGTCCCATGGGCGCGTCCTATGAGACCTCTCCTTCATCAAACAGTGCAGACCGCATCTTTGAAGCGTTCTTCCAGAACAAAAGCGCTGGACCGCAACAGTCTTTTCCAGCGCAAGATGCCGCTACCCGGATTGAGGCTGCTTGGCGCACTCCAGAAGCCCCTATTAACTTTGTACTCGCCGATAGGGCCGCCCAGCTCGTTCAAGATCGCGCGGACATCGATATCAGCGGACCTGAGTTCAATTTCGTGCGGTCAATTCGCGTTTTTAATGTCCAGTACGCAAGACAATACCAGGCTGGAAGCGAAGGAGATTGCGAACGTAGCGCCAACGTTGTTCTTGGCACATATGGAACGCAAGGTGAGTTCGCTTGGCAAAGAACTTCCATCACTGCCCTCCCCACCGCTCATATTGGTCTCGAAAGATGGGGTCAAAATTGCCCCGGCATCTATCACCGCTCAGTATTCGTCGATTGGCGTGACTATGAAGGCAACTACGGCTTCGAGCAGGTGAACTACTAGCGCCGATAAAGAAAGTGTTGGCATTCATCCGTGTCGACCTAAGTGTTCGGAGCTACTCAATCACCGGACGTTCGCTGCTGTCGATACCAAGGTCAGCTGAGCGGACATTGCGGACCTGCTCGTTAGCAGCGAATGCACGTGCAGAAAGTCCAAATCGAAGTTCGCATCTGCAGCACCGAGAGTTCGGCAGCATCGCAGATTTCCCCATTCCGGTAATTCAGGAACAATGCGAAACATCAGCCACAAGCGCCATTGCCGCGCGAGCGGCTTCGTCCTTGAGCCTGATCCGGTCTCTGATCAAGGCAAGGGAGTGTTGCGCTGAGCGTGGCGGTCGTTCAGAAATCTGAAAATGCTGATCAATAGCATCACTGTTGGATCAGAAGATATGCGCAAGTGTCCACGTCAAACCCGACAATCCGATATCCCGCCTTAAAAGCTGTGGTCAACTCTTCGCGCACGCGCAGGCGTTCGGATATGGCTTTGTCCATGTCATGTGACAGCAAGCCTGCGAAATCAGCGGGGATTGTGATCTTCAGACTGCCTTCGGGCACATAAGGCTGCGCCACCGAAGGGTCAAGCCGCTGCACGACTTCAGGTGCGTTCAGATGCCATTCAGCAACGAGGCGGTCGGAGGGGACACCGGCATTGATGCCCTCCATCTCGCCATAATAATCTTCGTGGTAGATTCCCGCGGTCGCGCCAAGCCTTGCTATGTTGAGGCTTGCGTTGATGCGGCGCAGTGGATCATAGGTCCAGCGCACCACGTTTATGCCGCGCTGAAGGCACCAGTCGCGCTGATACCATTTCAGCTTTGCCCCCAACCCCATGCCTCGGCTGTCGGGATGCACGGCCAGCCTGTGCGAGTGTTGTGCGTCGGGTTGGCTTGTTGGGAAGCCAAACAGAAAACCCAGCATGCGCCCGTCTTTGAATGCGCCTGCAACAAGCCCCCCTTCATGCTGGATCGCCAGCATGATGTCTGAATTGTCGGACGGGTCATCCTCGCCCCAAACCTCTTTCTGAAAGCGCTCGGACCGTTTGAGTTCTGTGACCGAGTTCAGCTCGCGTATTGTGATGCCTGACTGTTCCACCTTCATGCGCCGATCTCCTCGACATGATCGGAGACGGTTTTCAGAAACCCTTGGTCGAGCGTGACGCCGATGCCGGGGCCGTTCGTGGGCACGGGCATTTCGCCGTTCGTGGCTTCGAGCGGTTCATTGATGATGTCGCGCTTGAAGTAGCGGCTGGCGCTGGAGGTGTCGCCGGGTTTGGTGAAGTTCGCGAGCGTCGCCAGATGGATGTTGTGCGCCCGCCCGATGCCGCTTTCCAGCATCCCGCCGCACCAGACCGGCGCATCAAAGGCGGCACAGGTGTCATGGATGGCACGGGCCGAGGCAAACCCGCCCACGCGTCCGACCTTGATGTTGATGACCCGCGCCGCACCGAGTTCGAGCGCGATGCGGGCGTCCTTGGCGCTGCGGATGCTCTCGTCAAGGCAGATCGCGGTCTTCAGCGCCGCCTGCACCTTCGCGTGGTCGTGGATGTCGTCATAGGCCAGCGGCTGCTCGATATAGTCGAGGCGGAAGTCGTCGAGCGCCTGCAACACCGGCAAGTCGGCCATCCCGTAGTCGGTATTGGCGTCCACGGTCAGCTTGATGTCGGGGTGGCGCGCCCGCACCGCTTCGACGATCTTGACGTCATGGCCCTGCGCGATCTTGAGCTTGGTGCGCTTGTAGCCATTCGCGACCGCCTCATCGACGCGTTCCAGCGTCTTCTCGACCGGCGCGATGCCAAGGCTGACGCCCACATCGACGCTGTCGCCGACGCCGCCAAGCGCGGCCTTCAGCGGGATGTTCAGGCTTTTGGCCCAGAGATCCCAGAATGCCATCTCGACCACCGCCTTGGCCATTCGGTTGCCGCGCCACGGGGCGAGGATCGGCTGAAGCTCATAAGGCGAGGCAAAGCGTTTGCCGACGATCTGCGGCAGCAGCACGTCGCGCAGGAAGGCCATCGCGCCGGGGATGGTTTCCTCAAGATAGTCCGGGGCCGGGTCCATCACCGCTTCGCCGATGCCCTCCAGCCCTTCGCCCTTCAGCACCAAAAGCGGAAAGGTCTTGGCCGTCATCGTGCCAGTCGAGATCACGAAGGGCGTCAGAAGTGGCAGGCTGACGATGCGAAGCTCGGCGGATTCGATCAGGATGCCTTGGTGCATCGCCCCGGCGGGCGGCGTTTCGGGTTTTTCCAGCATTTCGACAACTTCCTAGATTTTGGTGGATCACATGACCTTGGCGATGAACCGCTCGAACACCTCGGTCCTGGGGTTGGTGAACATCTCTTCGGGCGGGCCCTGTTCGGCGATGCGGCCTTCGTGCAGGAAGACGACTTCGGAGGAGACCTCGCGGGCAAAACCCATCTCGTGCGTCACGACGATCATCGTCCGACCTTCGGCGGCAAGATCCTGCATCACCTTCAGAACCTCGCCCACCAGTTCCGGGTCAAGCGCCGATGTTGGCTCGTCAAACAGGATTGCGTCGGGCTCCATCGCCAGTGCCCGGGCGATGGCCACACGCTGCTGCTGGCCGCCGGAAAGCTGCGATGGATACATGCCCATGCGCTCTTCCAGCCCGACACGCTTCAAAAGCGCCTCGGCCTTGTCGCGGGCTTCTGCCTTCGGTTGACGTTTGACCTGGACAGGGCCCTCCATCACGTTTTCCAGCACGGTGCGGTGGGTCCAGAGGTTGAACTGCTGGAAGACCATGCCAAGCCGGGCGCGGATTTCCTCGATATGGCGCACGTTCTGGGGCTTGCCATTCCGCACCAGGATTTCGTTGCCATGGACGGTCACCTTGCCCGATGTCGGTGTTTCAAGGAAGTTGAGACAGCGCAGGAAGGTCGACTTGCCGGACCCCGACGAGCCCAGGATCGAGATCACGTCGTGTTTCCGCGCTTCAAGCGAGATGCCCTTCAGGACTTCGACACTGCCGAACGACTTGTGGATGCCTTCGGCCTTCAAGATGATTTCCGTCTGGCTCATGCCTGGGGTTCCTTTGCGGGCTGTGCAGCGACGCGCGGTTTGTGATGGGCTTCGATGTGCCGGCTAAGGCGGCGTTCGGCCTGCCGCCAGATCAGGACGAAGATCGCGGTAATGCAGAGATAGATCAGGGCAGCCCACAGGTAGATCGAGAAATCGAAGGTGCGCGAAAAGATCTGGCGTGTTCGGCCCATGATGTCGAAAACGGTGACGACGCTTGCCAGCGCGCTGGCTTTCATCAACAGGATCACCTCGTTGCCGAGCGCAGGCCACGCGATACGATAGGCGTGCGGGAAGACAACGCGGCGGAGCGTCTTGAAACGAGTCATGCCGATGGCTTTGGCGGCCTCGATTTCACCTTGTGGCACACCCATGATGCCGCCGCGCAGGATCTCGGTCTGATAGGCGGTGGAGTTGAGCGCAAAAGCCAGCAGCGCACAGTTGAACGGGTCGCGGAAGAAGGTCCACAGCCCCCAGTCCTGCAAGATGGGTCGAAACTGGCCCGAGCCGTAGAATATCAGAAACAGCTGCGCGAGGATCGGCGTGCCGCGCATGAACGAGATGTAAAGCCTGAGTGGGGCCTGAGCCAGTGGCGCGGCATGGGTGCGGATCAGTGCGAAGCCTGGTGATACGAGCGCGGCAATAAGCGCGCCGAGGAAGGTCAGCTTGATCGTCATCAGCGTGCCGTCGAGCAACCGGGGCCAGTATTGGGCGATGATCTCGATCGGGTTCATCACACGGCCCTCCGGATGCCGCGATTGGCGCGACGTTCCATCCAATACAGCACCAGCTCGGACAAGACGCACATGACCCAGTAGATCAGGCAGGCCAGCAGATAGAACGTGAAAGGTTGCTTGGTGACGCCGACGGCGACCTTGGTCATGCGCATCAGGTCATCAAGCGCGATAACTGAAACAAGAGCAGTGTCCTTCAGCATGTTGATCCAGAGGTTGCCCAACCCCGGCAGCGCGAACCGCCAAAGCTGCGGCAACTGGATACGGCGGAAAATCTGGCCCTGGGTCATGCCGATGGCGCGCCCGGCCTCGGTCTGGCCCTTGTCGAGCGACTGGAACGCGCCGCGCAGCACTTCGCCCGCGAATGCGCCGAACACCATGCCAAGCGCAATGACACCGGCGGCGAAGGGGCTGAAATCCGTCGCCCCGCGTTCGGGGTTCCACCAGCGCAGCGCCATGTTCAAAAGCAACCCCACGCCGTTGTAGACAACGAAGAGCGTCAGGATCTCGGGCAGGCCGCGCATGATGGTGGTGTAGCCGAAACCCAGGAACCGCAGGGGGCCAAGGCGAGACATCGACGCGAACGCCGCCAGAAATCCAAGTAACAGGCCCACGGGAAGCGTGACGATCGCGAGTTGCACCGTGATCGCCAACCCCCGCAGGATTTCGTCCCCCCAGCCGGTATCGCCATATGAGAAGAGTTCAAACATGGGTCAGTCTTTCGGTCGGGGGAACGTATCGCGTCATTGCATCGTGTAGACGTCGATATCGAAATACTTGTCGTTGATGGCCTGATAGGTGCCATCCGCGCGGATTTCCATCAGTGCAGCGTTCAGTTTTTCGCGCAGTTCGTCGTCTTCCTGACGCACCGCGATGCCGACGCCGTCGCCGACAAATGCCGGGTCGGTGATCGGGTCACCCGCAAGTTCACAACAAGCACCATCATCGGACTTGGTCGTCCAATCGAGCATCGGAAGCATGTCGCCCACCTGCATGTCGATCCGGCCACTGGCCATGTCGAGGTTCACCTCGTCCTGGGTCGGGTAAAGGCGAATGTCGGCGTCTGGATAGGTGGCTTCAATGAAATCGGCCTGAGTGGTGCCGGATTGGGCACCGATGACCTTGCCGCTCAGCGCCTCGTTGCTGAATTCGGTGATGTCCGACCCGACGGGCACAACGTGGGTCATGGCCGCGAGGTAATAGGGATCGGTGAAGTCCACCTGTTTCTGGCGCGCTTCGGTGATGAACATCGACGCGATGATGAAGTCGTATTTGTTCGCCAGAAGGCCGGGAATGATCCCGTCCCAGTCCTGCGCGACAACCTCGCATTCCACTTCCATACGCTTGCACAGCTCAAGCCCGATTTCCACGTCGAAACCGGCGATTTTTCCGTCCGCTTCGATATAGTTGAACGGGGGGTAGGCGCCCTCTGTCCCGAGCCGCAGCGACTGCGCCCACGCCGAAGTCGCCATCGAGGCGGCAATGGCGGTCGTCGCCAGCACCGCGGCCAGTTTGTTCTTGAGTTTCATCTAGTTTCCTCCTCTTGGTTCTTGATTGTAGTTATTTCGCCACTTGCGCGACAGGGTCGCCCACATGGCCGGTAAAGCGCCCATAAAGCTCGGCGAATCTGCTCAGTCGATCTTCGACGTCACTTCCAAGCTCCATGAACACGCTGTTGATCAGCAGATTGCAGAGGCTCGCCATCTGCGCCGTGGAATCCCAGAACTGGTTGAACTGGGTCGGCACAGCGAAAACTTCGTCCGCGACGTCATGGCCCCAATCGCAGAATGGATCGGTGACAAGGGTCACGGGAATACCGGTTGCCTGCGCTTCCTGGGCCAGAACCTTGGCGAGCCGGGAATACCGGCGCGCTTCGAAAATCAAGAGGCAAGAGTCCTTGCCAGAGGCCAGAACCTCGGCAAAATTACCGCCCGCCAGGTCGACCAGTGACACCCCGTCGCGCACATATTGCATCTGGTTCGCGAAGTACTGGGCAATACCTCGTTCTGTCTGAAAGCCTGCCACATGGATGTTATTCGCGCTGGCAAGCCGTTTGACCACCCGAGGCCATTCGGGCATGCGGGCGCATTCATAGACGCTCACCACTGCCGCGATTTCCAACTCCATCCCACGTGTCAGATGCGCGTCACCCGCCGCGGCGCTTTTCTGTAATTCCTTCAGCCGGTCGCTCATGAGCCAGGGATAGTCCGCGATATCACTTTTCAGGTGATCCTTGAGGTTCTTGAAGCTTGTATACCCGATGGAGCGGCAGAACCGCCCGACTGTCGCCTCGCTGACCCCGACCTTTTTCGCGATGCTTGCGGCTGTTTCGAATGGCAAATCCGCCAAGGCGCCGCTCATGTAGCTGGCAATCGCCTTATCCGCTTTCGTCCCCTCCTTCAGGGCATTGGACAGGCGGGTCTTTATTGGAAGTGACAAAGGCGGGCCTTTCGGAATCAAGTGGATAAGTAGCATAAGGAATGAAAGATATATTTCATATAGTCAACAATTTTATAGTTCTGTCATTTTGATTTTGTTATTCTGGCTTTCGCAAACAAGCAGATCATGTCGCCCATTTTAAAATCCGTGCCTGGCGCGAAACCACCGTTCTTGCGAGGCGCAAGGAACGGCCGGTCTGTTCCCTCCATTCCAAAGTCTCGACAATGCCCAATGACCGGTACAGGCGATCGTCAAATCGTGTCAACAGTGCAGCATTCGGTGCTTTGGGGTCGATCAGAACTACCGCTGCGGCGCGAACTCAGGCCCGGTCCGGTTGGCGAACGGCAAGCGCCGCCCGCCATCGTGGTTCAAATGTCGGTTTGCCCGGCGATGCTCAGCGCATCTTCATGTTCGACGGCAAGGTATCTGACAGGGCTGTCAAAACTAGTGTGTCCGAGCAGCAGTTGAACAGCTCTGAGATCTCCGGTCTTGCGGCAGATCTCCGCCGCCTTGGTCCGGCGTTGCGAATGTGTGCCGTATCCGCTGGGTTTCAGGCCGATAGCGGCCACCCAATCCCGTACAAGCCGGCCATTTTGGCGCATTGAGATATGTGGGCGGTCATGAAACCGGCTGGGAAACATGATACGGCAGCCGAGCATTTCAGGCGACATGATCCACGCGGCAATGGTATCCCGCGTGTTTTCAGAGAGTTCGAACTGAACGGGCCGCTGTGTTTCACTCCGAAACACGGAGACCCTTTTGCGAATGCAATAGTCCCTCACCAGGTCATTGACGGCCAGTTTCACCAGATCGCATTCGTGAATCTTACTATCAATCGCCACGTTGAACAGAGCAAGATCGCGCAGGTTGCGTGCCAGTTCGAGCCGCGCGCGGATCGCCCAGACCTGTTTTGGTAACAGAGGCCGTTTCTGGCCGATGATCCGCCCCTTGTTCCAGGCTCTTCGTTTCGTGGCGAGAGCGGGAAGTTGGACGCTTGGCATGGTTTGCTCTCCAATCTTTCCGCCACATCGGGTGGTTGTTCAATGCGGATACGTTGCAGAAGCGCCCTGCCATCGGGGCGGTCGGGCGCTGACCGGCGGCGCGCAAAGCGCGCCTTGAATCCGGGCATGGGTGCACATTTCTGAGGTCAGCTAAGTTGCGAGTCCTGTAGATTCACCCCTCCAGAATTTTCACACTATGCACGAATGACCGGAACCACCGCCGCGCTGCGTCATGGAATTCTGTGCAATTGCAGAATACTCTCCGCTGCGAGCGCACGCAGCGAGAAATCGGCATGTCGGCTGTGGGCTCTTTACAGCCATTCGCCGCGTGCGGGCCCAGTGCCCGGTATGCCGGCGGACCCTATCCATCAAAGATGAACTGGCGGCTAGCTGAGGAGCCTATCCGCCCTCGTCTCTTCCGATCCGTCTCAATCCGTCGAAGTCGATTTCCTGCTTCTGTTCCGCAGTGAGAGCCGGCCGGATTTCCGACACCGGCTGGGGCCCGTGGACGTCCCACATCACCGCATGCCCGCCTGTACTCCAGCGATAAACCCAACCAACAGTGTTGCACCCATCGGTCCCGATCAGATTGGCGATCGCGACGCCCTCACCTTTATCATCGTTCACTGTTTACTGACTTCCTGCACTTTGGCTCTTCTTTTGCGGCGTGACGTGCTTTGGTGCTTGCTTGCACCGCATGCCGCACTTGGTGGATGTTGGCTGATTGCTCTTCCTGAAAGAACTCACTTCACATGAGGACGCACGAAGCTAGGCGTCCCAAAAATTCTTTGCTGTCAAATCCTGTGGTCGGGCTCCGTGGCGGCTTCGACAATCGACAAGACTTCTTCTTTGTCAAAGCCAATGACCCTCGCCAGAACTGTAAACTCCACGACGTCGATTCGGCGCTCGCCGCTTTCGAGACGCGCCACAAACGACTGGTGGCGTTTGAGCTTGGCCGCCAACTGCTGCTGGCTGAGACCCGCATTCTGACGTGCATCAACCAACGCACGGACGAGCGCCAACTGGCCATTTGTTCTGATTGTTTTTGCCACGCGTCACATACCTTTTGTGACGTCGCTAGCGGATGAAATCTGTTATCTAAAAAGTAGATATTTGAGGGTGTTATCGGCGTCTGGTTTCCGTTGGGTGCAAGCCTGATGCACACCCGATCGCCCATCAATCCCCCACCAGTTCGAGAAACCGGCCGTAGTCCTGACTGACTTCACGGGCTTCTTCGAAGGCACGCGCACGCTCCTGCTCCAGGCAGCGAAAGTAGTCCTGAATGTCCGTGATGTAGACCTCGAAGTCCTGCCGGATGATGTCAGCATAGTCCCGGGCGGCCTGCGAATCGCTTGGAACGAACGGTCGGACCGGGGCGAGGCAGGACCCGGCCTGGCTTGCGACCGGAGCGAGCATCAGCAAGGCCACAGCCTGAATCTTCACCCATCGGCTCAACCGCAGGTTTCTGAAACCCCTATTTTCCTTGATAGATGCCAATGGCCGTGCCTAGAGTTTGAGTAACCGAGATACAGCCGTATCTGCTGTAATATATCATTGCAGTTAATAGTATACTATCGTAACACTGGGCTTCAAGTAGGAATGCCCGGGCGTTGCGTGTTTGAAGAAAGCGTGAGCCGGGCCATGAACTGGGACATCGAAGCACCAAATGTGGTTACGGAAGCACGTTTCCGCGAACTCGTGGAAAGCGGCTATAGCGCTGAAATCCTGTGCCAGGAGTCGGCACACAAGAAGGGCCCGAGTTATTACGGGGTCTGGATCATGCGTGTCGTCTCTGACGAGGGCGTGGAGAAGCTACTGGTCACGGCCCGCACCCGGACGACCTATAACGACATCAAGATCCGCGAGTTCAAAACCATCACGGGCGTGGTCTCCTTCCTCATCGGGATCGGTTTCTCCCACGCCGATGTCCCGCTCGAAGAAGGCCAGCGGACAACGCACACGCTGGCTGCGACCGACAAAGGCAGCAGCAAGTAGCCTTCTCCTTGTCTGGTATCTCGCGGGTCCCGCAACTGCGCAGATGGTGCTGGTCATGGAGAGCGATGGCTCTCTGACCCCGTCTCGCTCTCAGGACAGATTTGCGCGCAACTACAACGACGGCATCGGCCAGGGGTCTGCTGCTGATGAGTTGGCAATCCTCGGAGAAGATGAACCAGCTATTGAACATGACGCGTTGCGTTTTGCAGCACTCACCCGTCCGGCACCCCTGCCCCGCGCCGATGTTCTGGCGGCCATCGAGGCCACCGCGCTTCGTTACGCGGGTCATCCCGGATTGCGCCGCACGGAGCTCTCGGTTCGCGACTGGTTAACCCTCTACCGCGCCAATATCGAAGTCGAGAGCGCCTACCGGCAGGATGCGGTCTCGAGTGCTGGCGCCATTGGCCTCGGTCAATTGATGCCCGCGACGGCGCGCGACCTTGGTGTCGACCCGCGCGATCCCCTTCAGAACCTCGACGGGTCCGCCCGCTATCTTGCAATGATGCTGGAGACGTTTGGTGATCCGCGGCTCGCCCTCGCAGCCTACAACGCCGGACCGGATGCGGTCCGCCAGTATGGCGGCATTCCACCCTACCGAGAAACCCAAAACCACGTCGCGCGCGTCATGGCCGTCGTGGCCCGATTGGAAGGATCAAATTCATGAAACAGATTTCAAACCTATTCGTCGCCGCGCTGGCGATCTGCCTGCTCATTGCCGAACCCGCCCTTGCGCAAAGCATCGATCTCTCGCCGATTCAGAGCCTGTTGCAAGGCATCGTCGATGCGCTGACCGGCCCGCTTGGCGTCGTGATCGCGACGCTCGCCGTTCTGGGCGTTTTCCTGAGCTGGTTCTTCAACATCATCGATCTGCGCCAGGCGCTCTGGGTGCTTGTCGGCATCGCCGGTGTTGCCGCCGCCCCCACCATCGTTGCCGCGGTCTTTGCCGGTGGCTGAGCGCTCGCCTCTCTTTCTGGGCCTCGTGCGGCCGCCGAAGCTTCTGGGTCTGCCCATCATGTATGCGATGGTCTGGCTATTTGGCTCGGTGCTCCTGTTCGTCTGGGTCCAGCACATCGCGGTGCTGGGCGTGGCCGCCCTGCTCTACCCTGTGCTTTGGAAGGCTGCAGATTGGGACCCGCGCTTCATAGATGTGATGATGACGGCGCTGCAGGAAACCCCACCGACGCGCAACCGCTCTATTCATGGCGGGGACAGTTATGCGCCCTAATACTGCCATGGGCGAAACGCTCGATCCCCGCACCATGACGCCGAACTGGTATGCCCGCGAAACCCGCCTCGCGCATATGCTGCCTTATGTCAGCCTGGTCAATGACCGCACCGTGCGGACGCGGGTCAACGAGCTTTTCCAGTGCATCCGTCTCGACGGGGTCAACAGCTATACGACCGATGATGCCTATCTCGATAAGGTGACCGCACTCTTCGCCCGGATCATCGCGCAGCTGGGGCCGGAGTTCAGTTACTACGTCCACAAGGTCTCCAAGGCGATCACACCGGACCTCGAGCCCGTGCGCGAGGACAGCTTTGCGGGGAAAGTTGACCGTGTCTGGCGCGAGAAACTCGAAACAAGCGGGCTGCGCGACAAAACCCTGACCCTCACGGTCATTCATCGCCCGCCTCCCAAAAGTGTCCTGCCGTTCCTGAACCGCAGCGCGCCGGACCGGCTGAAAGAGGCCACGCAGAAACGATTGCGTCGGTTGGGCGAGGCCGTGAGCGTCTTCCTGTCGGGCCTGACGGAGCTGAACCCGCGGGTGCTGACTTCTGAGAGCGGCGAGTTGATCGGCTTTCTGGGCGCGCTGAACACCGGCCAGGAACTGCCGCTCTATCCGGCGAACACCTATGGCTTCCTGTCCTTCAACGCCGCCAACACGCGAGTGACGTTTCAAGGCGATCACTTCGAGCTCTCCGAAGGCGTCGTGGGACACCGCTACGGCAAGAGTTTCACCATCGGGGAATACTCGGAAGGCACGTCCTGCACCATGTTCGACATGCTGAACCTGCCCGTCGACATGATCGTCACCCATTCCTTCACGCCGATCAATTCGAACCTCATGGCGGGTCGCATCAAGCGGCAAAAGGGGGTCTGATGCCGGAGGGGGCAGAATAGTACGTTAAGGGGCTTTGCTTACCTTTTGGACCACCTGTATTCGCCGGTGAGGAGGATGTGGGCCCATCCGAGGGGCGAGATGTGCGCCAAAAGGTCAGGAGAGCAATCCAGTTCCGACCGACGACGTCCAGCCACAGCTTTGCCAAGATGCTTGGTGTTCCAATAGATGATGGTGGCGGCGAGCAGGTTCAGCCCGGCCATCCGGAAATGCTGCCCCTCAGTTGTTCGATCTCGGATTTCGCCTTGGCGCCCGATGCGTAGGGCATTCTTGAGGGCATGGTGCGCTTCGCCCTTGTTCAGGCCGATCTGAGCCCGGCGTTGCATGTCGGCGTCAAGCAGCCAATCGATGATGAACAGCGTCCGTTCAACCCGTCCTATTTCCCGTAGTGCCACCGCAAGCTCATGCTGCCGAGGATAGGCGGCGAATTTTCGCAACAGTTGACTTGGAGGCATTGCGCCCGCCACCATGGTGGCCGCGCTGCGCAGAATGTCGGGCCAGTTCGAACTGATGACGGGTTCCCTGATCTTGCCACCGATCAAACCTTTCAGCTCTTTTGGGCAGGATGTTGGATCGAAGAGGTAGAGGCGCTTGGATGGCAGATCACGGATGCGGGGTATGAACTGGAAGCCCAGCAGAGCGGTGACGGCGAAGACGTGGTCGGTGAAGCCGCCAGTATCGGCGTACTGCTCTGTGACCTTTCGCCCGGCGTCGGTCATCAACAGGCCATCCAGAATGTAGGGCGCTTCGTTCACCGTGGCCGGGATAGTCTGGGTGGCGAAGGGGCCGAACTGGTCGGAGACATGGGTGTAGGCTTTCAATCCGGGTTCATGGCCATACTTGGCGTTGATCAGATTCATCGCCTCGCCTTGGCGCGTTGTGGGGAAGAACTGCCCGTCACTGGACGCGGTGACACCGCTGCCCCAGAACCGGGCCATCGGCAAGGCAGATTGGCCTTCGATAACTGTGGCCAGGGCGCGTGCCATTGCCTCGCTTTCGACATGCCACCGCGACAGGCGCGAAAGTTGGAAATAATCATGGGTATTGGTGGCCCCGGCCATTTTGCTGAGGCCAAGGTTCAGTCCTTCTGCCAGCAGCACATTCAGCATGCCGACCCTGTCTTTGCACGGGGCGCCCGTGCGCAGATGGGTGAATGCTTCCGTAAAGCCGAGCTCGTCGTCCACTTCGAGCAGGAGGTCGGTGATCCTGATTTCCGGCAGGCGGCTATAAAGATCAAGCACCATGGCATCGGCCTCTTCGGGGACAGCAGCCGTCAGCCGGTCTATTTTGAGGGCGCCGTCTTCGATGGACCCGCCCGGAATGACACCGGCCCTGGCGGCGCGGGCCAATCGCTGTAGGCCCGCGGCCAGGCGAGACTTCCGATCCTCCAGCCAGGCATCCGGTTCGAACGGTATGGCCAACTTTGGCGTGACCCGGGCGACTTCGGCTGGGACCAGCGCGTCCTTTAGATCCCCATACCTGCGGGAATGTGCGAGCCAGATATCACCGGAACGGAAGGCATCGCGCAGATGGCACAGGACCGCCACGTCCCACAGTCGGTACCCATCATCGTTATTCAGGTGCCGATGCCATTTCGAGGTTCGGCGCAGAAAGGTCACGGGCCGGTCGGCGGTGGTTTCCGTTCCTGCGACGATAGCGGTGGCGGAGAGTAACGGTTCGGCTACCGGTGCGGCCTGAATATCGAGTGCCCGCAACATGCGGGGCGCATATCGTCGGAAGCGATGATACCCGTGAACAACGTGCGCGAGCGGATCGGCAGCCAATGTGTCGGTGAGTTGGGCAGCGGTGGCGACAAGCCCCCTGAGCGATGCCCAGCCTCCCGCGTTTTGAACGGCCTCAATCAGGGGCGCCTGATCTTCATACGCTTCCAGCAGCGCTGATCCGAGGTTTGAGAACCCCTGCAAGGTGTCCTTCAGAGCCGCCTTTGCGTCATTCGCCTGGGCATCGCACGCGCGTTTCGCCTCGCGCCATGTCTTCCCGACGATCCGGTCATGGGTTTCGACCACAGCATCGGCAATGGCACTGCGCCATTCCAAAGCGCAGACCGCGACGATGGCAAGGCGGCGGTCGCCTGAAATATCCCGCAGATCGCCGGCGAAATACCGTTCCCCTTGCCGTCGGAGGCGAGCAATGCGGTGAGGCGGAACATCGGACAGGATGGATTGATCCAACGCTGTGCCCTGCAAGAATTCAAGCCGGTCGAGCAGGCGGTTCATATCGGCCGAGTTTCGGCCAACCTCGAATTGGCGCAGCCAGACAAAGCGGGTGACAGAGCTGTCCGCGCTTTCAGTCAGCAGTGCATCAAGCTGGCCGCGCAATTCATCATTCAGCCGGTCGGCAATCCGGGTGTCGATCCGTCGCTCGGCAGCGACAAGTGCATCCGCGCAAAGACGTTCGATAACCGTGATCCCAGGTAGAATGGTTTGGGTCGCCCGGCACTTCTCTGCAAAGCGCCGGGCCAGATCCTCGTTCGACCGGGCGGTTTCGGCTTCGCTCTCCAGCCAGGTCTTCAGGTCGCGCGCCCCTCGACCAGTAAACATCTTGTAGCCGTAAAGATTGCGCAGGGTGGCCAAGTGGTCACGGCGGGTTTCCTCCCTCGTTGCATAGTCTGCCAGATCATCGGGTCTCAGCCCGAGTTGCGCCGCCAAGAAGCGCGTCACTGCCGCAGGAATGACCTCACCGGGCGCCAGCACCCGACCTGGGTATCGCAGCGCGCAAAGCTGCAGGGCGAAGCCGAAACGATTGTGGGGGCGGCGACGGGCGCGGATAATTTCCAGATCGTCGTCCGCCAAGGTGTAGTGGCGCAGCATCGACGCTTCTTCAGTTGGCATGTCAAGCAGCGCCGCCCGCTGGCGGTCGGTCAGCATTCTCCGGCGAGGCATGTGGTTCCTTCCAAAATCATGAACATGGGTGTCCGTAAGAGGATCGATCAGCGGACATGTGTCACAAGGGTTGGCAAGGGCAGAGAAACCACGCCCCAACATATCTCGTATAGCTGGTACGATTTGATTCGCACATGTGGCCCCTTAATCGTACAATTTGAGCATGACTGTGACCAAGATTGGCTATGCCCGCTGTTCGACCGACAAACAGGATCTGACCGCACAGCGGCAGGTCTTATGCGACTTGGGGGTATCGGAGGATCTCATCTATACCGACCACGGGCTGACGGGCACCAATCGCGCCCGCCCCGGTCTCGACCAGGCACTGGCAGCCGTGCGCGAAGGCGATGTGCTGGTCGTGCCAAAACTGGATCGCCTTGCCCGGTCCGTCCCCGATGCACGCGCTATCGCAGAACAGTTGGAAAAAAAGGGCGTCAAGCTCGCCTTGGGGATGTCTATCTACGACCCGACAGATCCCATGGGCAAAATGTTCTTCAACATTCTCGCTACCTTTGCCGAGTTTGAGGCCGATCTGATCCGGTTGCGCACGAGAGAAGGCATGGCCATCGCCCGTGCAAAGGGCAAACTCCGTGGAAAACAGCCAAAACTCTCTGAAAAACAACAGAAAGAACTCGCCCGCATGCATGCAACCGGCGAGTATTCTATCAGTGATCTGGCTGAGCTGTTCGCGGTCTCCAGGCCAACGATTTACAGAACCCTGCACCGCACAGGGGCCAAAATCAGCCCTTAGCGTACTATTCTGCCCCCTCCGGCATCAGATCCCGTTTAGGCAAACACCGCGGGTTCGCTCTGTTCACCCGTCGTCGCTTCTTCCGATCCTCGTCAGCGCATCGAAGTCGATTTCTTGCTTCTGTTCGTCACTTATATCCGGCCGGGTTTCCGATACCGGCTGGGGCCCTTGGACGTCCCACATCACCGCATGTGAGCCTGTCCTCCAGCGATAAACCCAACCAACAACACTGCACCCATCGGTCCCGATCAGATTGGCGATCGCGACGCCCTCACCCTTATCTTCGTTCACTGTTTACTGGCTTCCTGCACTGCGGCGCTGCGAATTGCGGCGTGGGGTTGCAGAGCGTTCACTACGACCGCGCGCCGGGCTTCTTTGATGTTGGCTAACTGGTCCTCGATGAGGAAATGATCATCAGACCGGGAAAGTGGGTTCCCGTGTTCTCAACAATTCATTGGCTTCAAATCCTGTGGTCGGGCTCCGTGGCGGCTTCAACGATCGCCAGAACCTCGAACGGGTCAAAGCCGATGGCGCGCGCCAAGACGACCAGCTCGACAACGTCGACCCGGCGCTGGCCGCTCTCAAGGCGGGCAATAAGGGACTGGTGGCATCTGAGCCTGTCTGCCAGGTCTTTCTGACCAAGGCCCGCTTTGACACGGGCGTCGACCAACGCCTGACAGAGTGCCACTTGTCCCTTGCTTCTGATTGTCTTTGCCACGCGTCACATACCTTTTGTGACGTCGCTAGCGGATGAAATCTGTTATCTAAAAAGTAGATATATGAGGGTGTTATCGGCGTCTGGTTTCCATGGGCTGCAAGTCTGATGCTCCCGAGGTTGCCCATCAATCCCCTACCAATTGCAGGAACCGGCCATATTCCTCGCTGACTTCGCGCGCTTCCTCGAAGGCGCGGGCCCGTTCACCGTCGAGGCAACGGAAGTAGCTCTGGATATCCTGAATGTAATCTTCGAAGTCGCCGCGGATGATATCCGCATAGTCCCGCGCGGCCTGCGAATCGCTTGGCAGGAAAGGACGGGATGGCGCAAAGCAGGATTCCGCCAAAACCGGCCCAGGAACGCAGATCAGAAGGGCCATAGCTTGCAATGGGAGCAGGCATGTCAACCTTGGGTTTCTCAAACCTGTTATCTCCTTGATCGCGGACACTGGCCGTGACTAGTGTTTGCGTAACCAAACTACAGCCAAAGCACGATATTACATCTTGCGGTTGATAATATACTATCGTAACTCTGGGCTTCAAGTAGGAATGCCTGGGGTCGCGCCATTGGAGAAAGCGTGAGCCGGGCCATGAACTGGGACATCGAAGCACCAAATGTGGTTACGGAAGCCAGGTTCCGCGAACTCGTGGAAAGCGGCTATAGCGCAGAAATCCTGTGCCAAGAGTCGGCACACAAGAAAGGCCCCAGCTATTACGGGGTCTGGATCATGCGTGTTGTCTCTGATGACGGGGTGGAAAAGCTCCTCGTCACCGCCCGCACGCGGACGACCTACAACGATATCAAGATCCGCGAGTTCAAGACGATCTCCGGCGTGGTGTCTTTCTTCATTGGCCTTGGTTTTGCGCATGTCGACCTGCCGCTTGAGGCGGGGACAAGCCGTACGCACAAATTTGCGCCGCCAGACAAAGCCCCATCAGACAAGGGCGCTGGCAGCTAACCTCGTCTGTCTCTGGCTGGTCGCAGCACCTGCCTCAGCGCAAATGGTCCTGGTCATGGAGAGCGACGGCTCCCTGACCCCGTCCCGCTCTCAGAGCAGCTTTGCTCGAAACTACAATGAAGGGATTGGTCAGAGTTCGGCCTCCGATGGGATCGCGATCTTCGGCGAGGTAGAGGCCGAGCAAGAGGGCGTCCAAGTCGCGGCCCTTGCCCGCCCGACTCCCCTGCCCCGCGCCGATGTCCTCTCCGGGATTCAGACCACGGCCTTGCGCTATGCCGGCCATCCCGGCCTGCGTCGCGCGGGGCTTTCCGTGACGGATTGGCTAGCTCTCTATCGAGCCAATATCGAGGTTGAGAGCGCCTACCGGCAGGATGCGATTTCAAGTGCAGGTGCCATTGGCCTTGGTCAATTGATGCCAGCGACGGCGCGTGATCTGGGCGTCGACCCGCGTGACCCTCAACAGAACCTCGACGGCTCTGCCCGCTACCTCGCGATGATGCTGGAGCGCTTCGGCGATCCGCATCTGGCGCTGGCGGCCTACAACGCCGGTCCCGACGCCGTGCGCCAACACGGTGGCATTCCCCCTTACCGAGAAACCCAGAACCACGTGGCCCGTGTCATGGCCGTCGTGGCCCGATTGGAAGGATCAAATTCGTGAAACAGATTTCAAACCTCTTTGTCGCCTCGCTGGCGCTATTCCTGCTGATTGCCGAGCCCGCCCTTGCACAGAGCATCGATCTCTCCCCGATCCAGAGCTTGTTGCAGGGCATTGTCGATGCGCTGACCGGCCCTCTTGGTGTGGTCATCGCCACACTCGCGGTCCTCGGCGTTTTCTTGAGCTGGTTCTTCAACATCATCGACCTGCGCCAAGCGCTTTGGGTCCTCGTGGGCATCGCTGGTGTTGCCGCCGCTCCCACCATTGTTGCCGCGGTCTTCGCCGGTGGCTGAACGCTCGCCCCTCTTTCTGGGCCTCGTGCGCCCGCCGAAGCTTCTGGGCCTGCCCATCATGTACGCGATGGTCTGGCTCTTCGGCTCTGTGCTCTTGTTCGTCTGGGTCCAGCACATCGCGGTGCTGGGTTTCGCCGCCCTGCTCTATCCGGTGCTGTGGAAGGCCGCAGATTGGGACCCGCGTTTCATCGACGTGATGATGACGGCCCTGCAGGAGACACCGCCCACGCGCAACAGGTCCATCCATGGCGGGGACAGCTATGCCCCGTGATGACGCCCGTGGTGCTGCGCTCGATGCCCGCACAATGACGCCAGACTGGTATGCGCGCGAGACCCGCCTCGCGCATATGCTGCCCTATGTAAGCCTCGTCGACGACCAGACCGTGCGGACCCGGGTGAACGAACTCTTCCGCTGCATTCGGCTCGAGGGGATCAACAGCTACACGACCGACGATGCCTATCTCGACAAGGTGACGGCGCTTTTTGCCCGCATCGTCGCGCAGCTCGGGCCGGAATTCAGCTATTACGTCCACAAGGTCTCCAAGGCCATCAAACCTGATCTCGACCCGATCCGTGAGGACAGCTTCGCAGGCGAGGTGGACCGGCGCTGGCGCGCAAAACTCGAGACCAGCGGGCTGCGCGACAAGACGCTGACGCTCACCGTCATTCACCGTCCGCCCCCGAAAAGCCTCCTGCCGTTCCTGAGCCGCAGCGCGCCGGACCGACTGAAGGAGGAGACCCGCAAACGCCTGCAGCGCCTCGGTGAGGCCGTGAACGTCTTCCTCTCGGGGCTTACCGAGCTCAAGCCGCGCCTGCTGTCAGCAGGATCGGGAGAGTTGGTGGGATTTTTGGGCGCGCTGAACACGGGCACCGAGCTGCCGCTCTACCCGGCCAACACCTACGGCTTTCTGTCCTTCAACGTCGCCAATACCCGCGTGACGTTTCACGGCGACCATTTCGAGCTCTCCGAGGGCGTCGTGGGCCACCGCTACGGCAAGAGCTTCACCATCGGAGAATACTCGGAAGGCACCTCCTGCACCATGTTCGACATGCTGAACCTGCCAGTCGACATGATCGTGACGCACTCCTTCACGCCGATCAATTCGAACCTCATGGCGGGCCGCATCAAGCGGCAAAAGCGCCAGATGCAGGCGAGCCAGGACGCCGCCCTATCGCTTATGGAAGCGCTCGACATCGCCGCCGATGATCTGGAGGCCAAACGCCAGAGCTTCGGTGAGCACCACATGGTCGTGACGATCTTCTGCGAAACGCTCGAAGAGCTGCAGACGCTCAGCGCCGAGATCGTGAATGCCGCCGCGACCGAGGGCGTGAAAATGATCGGCGAGCGGGTCGCCGCAAAGGCCCATTACCTCAGCCAGCACCCCGGCAACCAGCCCAAGCGTGTCCGCGCGAGCGCCGTCACCAATCGCAACTTCGCGGATTTTGCGGCCTTCCACCGGACGCAGCTCGGCAAACCCGCAGCACTTACCCCTTGGGGCCGGGTCGTCACTTATTTGCCCACGCCGGAGCAGAGCGCCTACCGGTTTTCCTACCACGAGCAGGGCAGCCCGGACAAAGAACCGACCAGCGGGCATACCCTGATCATGGGTCGGCCCGGGTCGGGCAAATCGGTGCTGTCCGCCTTTCTGATGACGCAAGCCCGTCGCGCAGGCGCGCGGATCTTCGTCTTCGATTACCGTCTTGGTATGGAGATGGCGGTCCGCGCCAATGGCGGGCGCTACGCGTCCCTGAACGCCGGTCAGCCCACGGGCCTCAACCCGCTCTGGACCGAGACCGATGCGCGCGGCACCGCCTGGCTCTCGGACTGGCTTGCCACCCTGCTCTACCGCGCCGACAAGCCGCTCACTCCTGCCCAGACCAATCGCATCCAGGAAGTCGTGCGCCAGAACGCGCAGGCCACAAACCCGGCCCTGCGGAACTGGCGGGATTTCGCATCGCTTTTTGTGTCCACCGACGATGGCGGCGATCTGCACCAGCGCCTGCTCGAATGGACCGAGGACGGCCGCTATGGCTGGATCTTCGGGCAGAGCCTCGAGGACACGTTCTCGCTCAAGGGCGATGTGGTGGGCTTCGATCTGACCGGCATTCTCGACAGCGAGGCCGACAAGGAACGGATGGCGGTCCTGTCCTATCTCTTCCGCCGGGTCGAGCGCGAAATCGAGGACCGCCGCCCCACCATCATCGTGATCGACGAGGCCTGGAAGGCCCTCGATAACGCGTATTTCGCCGAGCGGCTGTCGAACTGGCTGGTGACAGCGCGCAAACAGAACACGGTCGCGGTGATGATGACGCAATACGCAAGCCAGCTCGAGCGCACCCGGACCGGCAAGACCATCATCGAGGCGGTGCCGACGCAGATCCTGCTCCCCAATATCCGCGCGCAGCCAGCGGACTACGCCATGCTGAACCTCACGGAGAAGGAGCTCGATGTCCTTCTCAACACGGGCAGCAACAGCCGCTTGGCGCTGATCCGCGACGATCAGGGCTCGATCGTCGTCGATGCCGATCTGAGCGCGCTTGGACCCAATCTCACCATCCTTGGCGGCATGGAAAAGGGCGAAGCGCTTGTCGGCGCCGATTACCGCGACCGCCCTGATTTCTGGAGGCTTTCATGACCCGTATTTTGATGTTCGTTGCCGCGCTCGGTGCGTTGGCCTCCTGTGCCCAGTACCAGGAACCGCAGGCCAATTGCTTCACCTTCCTCGCCTCCACGACAGCCATCTCGCCTGATTGCACCTTCACGCCCCTTGGCGCACCGGAGGGCGACATTGAAGTCTAGCCTGCCTCATATCCTGGCCCTTTGCCTGCTGCCCGGTCTCGCTTTGTCTCAAGGCGTGCCGACCAATGACAGTGGGCTGACCGCGCGTGACATCGTCGAGACTGGCGATCGCGAGGCTGACTTGGCCGTTCAGGCCGACAAGCTTGCCGTGCGCGAACTCATTGCCGAGATCGAACGGGAGCAGCTGGAAACCCTGCAACGCATCCTCGATGCCCAGACCAGCTTCGGCGGTCAGGGCTTGCCGGCTATGGTCTCGGGGCTGGAAAGCGGCAGCGGGGATCCGGCCCGGTCAGTCGAGGCGGTCTATGGCAATGCCGACATCGACCCCAATCCCGGCGGTGCGCAGATGTTCGGGGATGCGGCGGAAAACATCGAGCAGCTCATTATCCGCGTGGCTCAGGAGACCAGCGGCTTTGCCGGCGTTGGCCGCGCGGGCCTCTCCCCGGTCCAATGGCGCGCACTCCTACAGGCGCTGATCTGGCAGGAAAGCCGTTTCACCATCGGTGCACGCTCTCCCGTCGGCGCCTTTGGCCTCACCCAGATCATGCCCGGTACCGCCAGCGATCTGGGCATCAATCCGGAATACTATGACAGCCCCTACCTGCAGGTGCATGGCGGTGCACGCTATCTCGCGACACAGCTCAACACCTTCGACGGCAATATCATCAATGCGCTCGCGGCCTATAACGCGGGACCCGGCCGGGTTTTCGAGTATGGCGGCGTGCCACCCTTTCGCGAGACCCAGCACTACGTCCAGGTGATCCCCGAACGCTATAACCTCTATTTGACCCGTATCGGCGGGATCGAAGCGCTTGGCACGATCGACCCCGCGCTTCTGGCCAATGCCAACCTCTCGCTCACTGGGCACGGCGCGGCCTTCTATGGCAACAACTCACCCGCCGCGATCAGGCAAGCCGCCCTACGTATTGCGGATATCGTCGAACGGATTTCCGAGACCGAGGATGTGCAGGAGAGCGTTGCGCTCAACACTTATGCCCGCGCCGAACTCGTGCGCCTCGTCGCTGCACGCATCCGGCTTCAGGCGGCACGCACCCGCGTGCTCTCCGCCGAAGAGCTGGCCCAGGCCAGCGCCCGCATGGCCGAAGGCGCGTTCATGGATTTTACGATCAGGGAGATTGAATGATGGGACATCTGCTCTTGAGGACAGCTTTGGCCACGACACTTGGGGTTGGTCTGCATCTTGGCGCCCTATCCCCCGTCCTCGCGCAAGGCGTGCCCGTCGTCGATACCCAGAACATCGCGCAAAACATCCAGCAGCTGCGGCAGATGATCGAGGACGAGATCTTGCAAAACGAGCAGCTGACGCAGCTCCGCGAACAGCTCGGCCTTCTCACGGACCAACTCGCGGAGCTGCAAAGAACCTACGAGGCCCTCACCCGCCTCGCCGAACTGCCGGAGATCATCCGGACGGAAATGGAAGACGAGTTGAATGGTCTGCTCGACCAGGAGTTCGGCGACATCCTCGCCACGATTGAGGCGATCAAGACTGGGGATTTCTCCGGCCTGTCCGGTTCTGGCGCAGGCGAGATCGAAACACAGATGGACCGGGTGCTGGCCGATCTCGGATTTGACGATGACACCCTCTCGGAAATGGCCACCAGCGGCAATCCCGGGGCCAACCGCGTGGCGACGCAGGCCACCACCGGTGCCCTTGTCTCGGCCGCCGCCCAGAACAGCTATGAGGATGCCGGCCAATCGCTCGAGCGGGTGGACCGCCTTGTCGGGCTCATCGACGACATGGATGAGCTGAAGGAAAGCGTCGATCTCAACACCCGCGTCACGGCGGAACTGGCCATCGCGCTGGTCGCCATGTGGCAGCTCGAAGCGGTGCAGACCGTGGGCGATGGCACAGGCGGCGTGATCGATGCCGCCACCATCGCCGAAGAGCAGCGCTTCATGGACTTTACGCTGCCGGACCTGCGCGCAGACTGATTTGAGGCATGACGCGTGGCGAGTGAACAGGAAATCATCGAAGAAGAGCTGGTCTATGGTGCTCTGCGCCGTGAACGCCTCTGGCAGCGCCTTGGGCTCATCGGGCTCATCTTCGGCATTCTCGGATGCCTGAGCGCGGCGGCTGTCGCGATCCTCGATGTCGATCCGCCGCCTGTGGTCGTGCCCTATGATCCCGCCACCGGCTTTGCCCTGCCCGAGGCTTCGGTGGGCGCGACGTCTGTCACAGCCAACCAGGCGATCATCGAGGCGGAGGTCTTCCGCTACGTGACCGACCGCGAGGTCTATAACCAGCTCGACAACGACCTGCGCATCCGCAGCGTCCTGCGCCGCTCGGACGGAGCTGCCGAGAGCGGGTTGCGCCAGATCTGGAACAGCGCCAACGAGAATTACCCGCCGACCGTCTATGGCCCCAACGCCAGGCTCGACGTGGAAATCCTCAGCATCAACCGGATCGGAACCAACCGCGCGACGGTCCGCCTGCGCAAGCGCCTGACGTCCATTAACGGCACCCAGACCGGCCTCTTCACTGCGACGCTTCTCTTCGAGTTCCGCCCGGAGACCCGCCGCTCCATCGACGAGGTCTGGACCAACCCCTTCGGCTTCACCGTGCGCGAATATTCCATCCGCTCCGACAGATTGGAGAACTGACGTTGTTGTATATGAGATCGCTTATTTTTGTCATTGCCCTGTTGCCCGGCCTCGCCTCTGCCGAAACCATCCCGCGTGGCGGTCCCAACGACAGCCGAGTGCGCTTGGCCACCTACCAGGAGGGTCAGGTCTACCGTCTCAGCGTGTCGCTCACCCATGTGACCACGGTCGAGTTCGGGGAAGGCGAGAGCATCCGCTCGATCATTGCGGGCGACACGGAAGGCTTCGAGATCGACGGCGTACCCGGCGGTCAGGCCTTCGCGATCAAGCCGGTGGCGCGCGGGGTGCATACCAATGTGACCGTCTACACGAACAGGCGCAGTTATTACTTCAACGTCCAGGAGACCCGCAGTCCGACCTTTTACGTGGTCCAGTTCCGCTACCCCGAAGACAATACGCGGCCCACACGTGCCATCGCGACCCAAGCGCCGAACTATAATTACGGTGCCAGCGCGCGGACCGAGTTCACCCCTACCCGTGTCTGGGATGACGGGACGTTTACGTATTTCGAATTTCCGCGGAACGCGCCGGTGCCTGCGATCTTCCGCTACGCCAATGGCCGTGAGCGCACGGTCAACACGCAAGCCACCGAGGACGGCGTGATCCGGGTTTCAGGCGTCAACCGACAATGGGTGCTGCGGATCGGAGAGGAGGTGGTCTGCATCGAGGCCACACCACCTGCGGGGGTAGGCTCATGAGCGATACTGGAAACGCAGACCTCGAGAAACGCCTCGCTGCTCTCGAACAAGGCAAGGGCGCTGGTTCGCCCCCTGCCCCACGGCGCTCACCGCTGCTCGCTTTGGTCGTCGTCCTCGTGATCGGCGCGGGCGGTGCGTTGCTCTATCTCATGTCCCAACCCGAGGAAGAGGAAGCCCTTCCCACGGCCACGCCGGACGTGTTCCAGAACGAAGGCGACGGGTTCGGCGCCATCGAGACCTTGCCCCCGCCCGAGCCCGAGGTTGTGTTCGTCGCACCCGATCCGGTCGAGCCCAATGCTGAGCTTTTGGCGCAGATCACCGCGCTGCAGGCTCAGATCGAGGAATTGCGCAACGCCCCCGAGCCGGTCGTCGAGGAAGACACCGCCGCCGCAGAGGCGATCGACGCGCTGACCGCTCAGATCGCTGCGCTCCAAGCCGCCTCGGAAGCCGCACAGCAACGATTCCAGGACGAACTGACGGCGCGGGATCGCAGCCTTGAGCAACTCCGCATGGATCTGGAACTGGCCCAACTCGAGGCCAACCGCCCGCTCCCCGCACCCATCGGGCCCACCGAGGACGAGTTGCGCGCGCGGGAAGAAGAACGGCTCCGCCGCGAGGAGGAAGCACGGCGACTCGCGGAACTTGAACGCCGCGCGGCCGAGGAACGCGCCTTCCAGGAGCGCCGCATCACCTCACCCACCATCGCTTTTGGCGGCACCTCGGGCGCAAATGAGACGGCGCTGACCGAACGGACTTTTGGCGAGGTTACGGATTTCGTGTTGAACGGCGCGCTGCCCACGTCCGTGACGCAAGCCGAGGTCATCGCCAATCCCTCCAACACGATCATCCAGGGCACGATGATCCAGGCCGTCATGGAAACCGCCCTCGACAGCTCCCTGCCCGGCCAGACCCGTGCCGTGGTCTCCGAAGATGTGTTCAGTTTCGACGGTTCTCGGCTCTTGATCCCGCGTGGATCCCGCCTCATCGGGCGGTATCGTTCGGGCGTTGATATCGCGCAGCGCCGCGTCACCATCGCATGGGACCGGATCATCCTGCCCGATAATCAGACCGTCCAAATCAGCTCCTTCGGGGGTGATGAGTTGGGTCGCTCAGGTGTGACCGGCTTTGTCGATACGCGCTTTGATGAGCGCTTTGGCTCGGCAGCGCTGATTTCACTGATCTCCGCCGCACCAAGCGCCGCCGCCGCAAATGTCCAGGACGAAACAGCCGCGGACGTGCTCGAAGACGTGGGCGATGATCTAGCGGATGCCACGGACAGCGTGATTGGCGACTATCTCTCCATCGGCCCCGTCATCTATGTCGACCAGGGCGCGCGCGTCACGGTGATGGTCGACCGCGATCTGGAGATATTCTGAGCCCATGTCGCTGAGCTATCTCGAAACCTCCCTCGACCGGATCGAAGCCGCGGCCCGCGACGATGTCATCGAGATCTGCATCAACCCCGACGGCTCCTGCTGGGGCGAATTCCAGGGCGATCATTTCATGCGCAAGCTGGACCAGGCGCTGACCGCGACGGACGTGAAGGACCTCGGCAACCAGATCGCCTCCTCCGCCAACACAACGTTGAGCAAGGACCGCCCGATCGTCTCTGTCTCGATCACCTACAAGGGGCGCCCGATCCGCGCACAGGTCATCACCCCGCCTGCTGTGTTAACGGCGATGTCGATCAGCCTTCGGTTCTTCTCAAGCCTGCCGCTTGACGGGATTGCGCTTGATTTCCTTTTTGGCAAGGAGCGCAAACTCGAAGAACTCCGCCTCGAGAAAACCCACGAACTGCGCGCAGTGGTGGCCGCAGGCGTGATCGACGATGCGCTGGCCTTTTGCGTCTACAACAAGCTCAACATGATCGTCTCTGGCGGCACCTCCACCGGCAAGACCGTGGCTGCGCGCAAGATCCTCTCGCACGTGCCATCCGAGGAACGCATCGTCACCATCGAGGAAGCCGCCGAGCTTCTGCCGACCCAGCCTAATGCCGTGACCCTCATCGCCAATCGCGATGCGGAGTTCCAGACCGCCGATGTGCTGCTCACCGCAACGTTGCGCATGCGCCCCGACCGGATCATCCTGGGCGAGGTGCGCGGCAAGGAGGCCATGACCTTCCTCGAGGCGATCAACACTGGCCATGGCGGGTCCATGACCACGCTGCACGCAGAAACCCCGCAACTTGCCGTGCAGCGTCTGGCCATCGCCGCACTCAAGACCGAGATCCCGATGACCTATGCCGACATGATCCAATACATCGAGAACTCCATCGATGTGATCATCCAGGCCGGTCGCCACGATGGCCGGCGCGGCATCACCGAATTTTACCTCCCGGGCGCAACTGAGATTGGAACTTCCCGATGAAGACATTTGAATACGACATCCTGTCCTTTCCCATGACCCGAAAAACCAGTCTCACCGACATGCAGGCCAGCCTGAACGCGAAGGGGGCCGAAGGCTGGGAGGTCGTGTCGATCAGCTCCTCGGAATTCGCCAATGTGGGACACACTGTCTTCCTGAAGCGCGAGACCACACCCGCCAGAGCCACGGCATGAGGCAGGCGGGCTGTACCCTCGTACTGACTGCGCTGGTCCTGGGCCTGACATCGGCACCCGGCTTCGCTGAGCGCAATCTCGTGCCGACCCTCGAGCGCAGTTTCGACGTCTGTCCAGAACGGCCCGCTGAACCCGTGTGGATGCAGGAGATCCCCCTGCGCCAAGCCTATCAGCGCGTGCTGGTTCAAGACATCTACCGAGCCCAAAATCTTGAACGCATCGTAGAGACTGGCAGCTGCGCTTGCGAGATCCGGTTCCCGTCCTGGGACGATGCCGAGGGGGCGTTTCGTGAGCACCACGCCAGTGACGAACGCTGGGAAATGCTGCAGGCCTCGGACGCCTACAACCGCCGCGCCAGCGCCGTCCGCCCTGCCGCCAAAGCCATCTGCGAAGCTGCAGGCAATTGGTAGAGTAGTCCCGTTATGAGCGTCGTCACTTATTTCGTTGAAACCTCCCAGGGCTATCTCGACACCGCCGCCGAAACCCAGTTCGGATCGGTTGCGGCAACGGTGGGCACACTTCTGGTGCTGGGAACAACACTCGTGGTGATCCTCGTCTTCCTGAACATGATCTACCAGTATAAGGCGATGGACGGGCGCACGGCCTTTTGGCTCGCGGTCAAGATCGGGCTCATCGGGATATTTGCAACCAACTGGGTGCAGTTCAACGCCCTCTCCTCCGCCATCTTGGCCGGGATCGACAGCATTGCGGGGGCGCTCGTGGCTTCGGTCGGCGGTGGAACTCCTGGCCCTTCTGGAACTTTCGCCGAAGAATTCGACCGTTTGATCGCCGAGTTGGGGGACTACTTGAATGCCGCAGGTTCAGAGTTGAACTGGATGGCCGGCGCCATGCTCGACATTGTCGGGGTCCTCTTGCTCTCGATACTCGGCGGGCTGGCCGCCTTCATCCTTGTGGCATCCCGCCTGATGATCGCACTTCTAATCGGGATCGCGCCGGTGATGATCTTCCTCACCCTCTTCGAGGTGACTAAAGATTACTTCGCACGCTGGCTGTCGGCACTGGTTTCCTTCGCACTCTACCCAATCGTCGTCGCAGGGGTGTTCGCAACGATCACTGGCGTCTCTTCCGCTCTGATCGGTGAGCTTGGCGACCCGGAAGGGGCTTCAAACATAGGCGCGCTCATCCCCTTCTTCATGATGGTCCTCATGGCCAAGGGCTTCATCATTGCCACGCCCTTCATCGTCCGCGCGATCTCCGGAAACATCATGATGCCCGCCCTCTCCGGTGGTCTCGGCGGTGGCTACAGCTTTGCCCGCGCCGCAATGGGCAGCCAGCAGGCCTACAATCGCTATCTGATCGGCGGGGCAAGTGGCGCAGAATACGCCGCCCTCAGGGCGCGGCAGTTCTTCGGCGTGCAGCAGATGCCCGTGAGGCAAGGCATGGGGCAGACGGGTTCCGCAGGAGGCACAGGATCCGCAGACTCGGGGGCAAAAATGCTGGCGCAGCTGGCGAGACTGGGTCGACTTGGACGACGGTGACGGCCCTTTGCGGAACTTCGCCTTTCGGTCTGAAGCTGTATTGAAGCGCACGCCCGCCGCCGGGAGCGTCCTTTGCCATCCCTCTGCCTGAGAAACAGCGCACCATTGGCCTGCGAGGCGATTGCAAATTAATGTTTTTCATACAGTAGCGCTCACCTCAATACTCAACCCATTGTTGTGTGCAGCCAACCAACCGCTATATTTACCGACATGAAGCAAGAAAGCCGTTGATTCACGAGGAGCAATTCAATTTGGCAAAGCAGTCAAAGACACTAGAATACAGGCGTGCGCGTTTCTTAGACGACGGGCAGAACCTAGAGGGACTGGTGCGGCAGGCATGGGGCCAGTTTGCCACGCAGGCTGAGCGAACAATCACATTCAGTGATGACAGATCAAGCTGTGGCCTTAGGGCTCGGGACTGCAACGGAAACGGGTTTGCTATTCATTGCGGACGTTACACCGATGGTCAGGGTGTTGGGACAATTCCAACAGTCCCCGCGCCTGAGGTTGAAGTAGGTGAGCGTCCGCCAGAGCCGGGTGAGAACTTCCTCAACTCGGACCTAATGGCTCTCATCTCCGGCAACCACGTCATCTGCATGAACTGCGGCCGCAATGCGGGCTCACTACGAATTTATCTGCAACAGCTTTTCCGAAAGGCTGGCCTGCCTGACGAATCTCGTCAATTTGAGCTTGTCCGTATTGGTAGCCCCGACAAACTCGCCATCATCGAGGCTGTAGGCGTCAAGAGCATTGATCTTGAGGTGGACATCTCCGAGGCCACCGCGTTTGAGGTGATCGAAGGCGACGGTGGTGGCGGCATGTGGCAGTCCATCAAACAGAACTTTGGTGGGGCATTTGCGGCCGTGACGGCACGTGATGAGTCGGTAGAGCAATTGCGTCGCGCTGAACGCGGCACCGTGAAGGTTTCGATCAATGTGCCCAAGGGGGACCTTGAGGCAGCAAAACACGGACTAGATGACTTTGCCGAGGAAGTAGTTGAAGATGAAGATTCAGATGCCTTTGTGATCCACCTACGGGACGGGGCCACTATTAAACCGAACGAGGTTTCTGTTCGGAAACAGGTCAAGCTAGAAACGGCCGCCAACTCCGTGAGCGTCTTTCAAGCGTGGGACGCGATGGAAACCTACATGGGCGAGCTGAATGAAAATGGGCAGCTAGAGGCGTAGGGTGGAAACATTGAAGCGAACGGACTGGTGGAGGCTGACACAACTGGTTGTGGCTATCGCCGTGTCAGGCTTCATTGGCTATCGCTTCCAGCCGATGGTTGCGAACAACCCCAACGCCGTGAACACGGTCGTCACGATATTTTCAATCCTCGCGGGCTTTCTAATCGCCGTGATAACATTCATCGCGGAGCCGACACTACAACAGGCCCGGACTTGGGATGAATTGCAGCGGATGAAGGACACGGTCCGGCGAAAATTGATCCGCCAAAAACTGCTGTTCTTCCTCTACCTGCTGACACTCGGAATTGCTCTGGCAATGTTTCTCACACCTCCAACCATGCTGGAGCTGCTCAAGTGGCTACAAACCGTATTTCTGGGGCTTGCCACATTTGTTTTTCTTGCGTCGTTTTCACTGCCCGGTTCGCTGATGAAAATTCAGATGGAACGCTACGAAGCCGTTCTACAGGACTCACGACCCAAGGTCGTAGCCGACGCCAAGAAGGCGGCAGAGCAAGTAAAGAAGCGAAATCGGTAGTTACAGCCCCACCGTAGCTTGATTGTTCCAAGCGATCGATGACGTATGCAGCACCTGAAAGTCCGCATCCTCCCCGCTGCCCGACAGGCAAGCAATCCCCGCCTCCCTATCGAGCAACCAGCTTTTCGACATCCCCCTCTCGCAGCATCGCTTCCATATCGTCCAAGCCATCGACAGCGGAGCGCAACTGCGCCTCATCGCCTTCGCCCACTGCCTCGGCATCCGCGACCTGGGCCCCAAAGTCCATCTCCATCTGGCGCTGTTCCTCGGCGATAGCGGCTTGAACGACGGGCGCAGTCTTCTTTGGGCCGACATCGGTTTGCTCTGACGATTGGCCATCAGCAGCCTGGCGTGCGGCCACCACATCGGCTTCGGATCCGCCTGACCCGTCCGGCGGCGGTGTCATCGGCATGGCGCGCATACTCAACGGGAGGTTTCCTTGCGCCCCCCCTCCCCCCGGCTCCGGAAACGGCAATTCGCCTGATTGCGCCGCGTGGATCGCCTTGAACAGCCGGTCGTCAAAATACTGGATGCGCTTCGCACGGACCGGCATTTGGGCATCGATCACCATGACGATCTCGTCAAGTGGCAGGCGGCGCGCCTCGTCTTCGGGGAGCAGGGAGCTTTCTTCGGTCCGTGTGGATTGGCTACGGCCCTCAAAGGGGTTCTTGCCGATGGATTGGGATCGCGTGACGACGGTTTTCGTGGTCTTGCCGACCGCCTTGCTCAGCTCCTCGACTGTCTTCTCATCCGAGGGCGTCAGGTACAGCTTCACGCCGGCGTTGCCCTGCAGGGCGCGGCGGGTGTTCTCGCCATAGATTTCATCAAGGGCGGGGATGGTTTGTGTCACTACGGCCAGATGGCCACGATAGGTCCGCAGGGTTTCGATGCTCTCGACTACGATCGGCATTTTGCCAAGGCGATTGAATTCATCGAGCATGATCATCACGGGCCAAGGTTCATCCGGTCCGGGGTCCTTTTCCTGCATGGCCGAGAGAAGATCGGAGAAGAAGAGGCGGATCAGCGGCGCAAGCGGCTTCACCATCAGCGGCTGGACCACGAGGTAGACCGAAAAGGGCTTTCTCCGGATCGTCCGGAAATCAAAATCCGAGACCGCAGTCGCCTCATCAATCGCCGGGTTCTGCCACTGGTCCAGCCCCGAGGTCATCAGGAGCGAGACGTAAGAGGTCAGCGTGTCATTATTGGTCGAGGCCAGCCGGGTGAAGATCAGCTTGGCGGCCCTGTTGTCGACCTCGTGGCCGCGCGCGAAGTATTCCTTCTGCTTGTTCCCGCCCGAGGCGGCGATGCGATAGATCTCGCCCAGGGTCGGACGTTTGCGCTGGAACGCCAAAAGCCCGGCCGCCACAAAGAGATCAATCCCGCCCTTGAGTAGGCCCTGCACCCGGTCATTGTCGCTTTGCAGGAAGAGCGTCGCCAGAAGCTGCAATTCCATTTGCTGGCGCGCGGGGTCTTTCAGTTCAAAGATGCGCAGGAGCGGGTTGTAGCGATGCGTGCGCCTGCCCTCCCAATCGGTGGGGGCAAAGCGATAGACCTTGTCGCCCTGGGCCGCGCGGTGGCGGGCCGTGGCCTCGAAACACTCGCCCTTCACATCGAGTGTCACGGCAGAGCCTTGCCAGGTCAGCAAGTTCGGAATGACAAAGCCCGTGGTCTTGCCGCGGCCCGTGGGCGCCACGATCAGCGCGTGCGGGAAGACTTTCGAGCAAATGTAATTGGCGCGGGAGCCCGGCGGCCCGAGCTTGCCGAGGATGAACCCGGTCCCGGGTGCTCCGAAAAACCCATTGGCCTTCATCTCGCGCGCGGTCTGCCAATGGGTCTGGCCAAAGCGTGTCAGGGCGGACCCCGACAGGGCGAGGCTCAGCATGAGGCCGGCAGCGGCGAAGCTGCCGATGATCAGGTGGATGAGTTGCGCATCCTCCGGGCGGCGATCGAGGATCGCCAGATAGTTCTGCGCGATATAGGCAAAGTCGATCTCGGCCCCGAAGCCGAGATCCTGGTAGGTCAGCACCGCCGAGGCAATGGTATAGCCCATGGCGGCAGTCACCAACGTGACGAGAAGCACACCGGTCGCGATCCGCGTCTTTCCCATGGCGGCGCTCAATGGACCTGACCCCTCTCGGTCTCGCCATCCACGTCCGCGGCGCGGTGTTTTTCATATTCGGCGTCGGCGAGTTCATCGACCACCTGGCGCAAGGCTTCCGTGTTGGCCGTCGCGGCATCCGATTGCAGGTAGACCTTGGCGACATAGAGCCGGTCGAGGCGGTCCTCGAGAACCTTGTCCAGTGCATCGGCATCGCCTGATGTGAGGCGGCCCAATTGGCGGTCATCCAGCACCCGCGCGATCTCCGCCCGGAAGGCGTCCCGCTCCGCCTCGCTCTCGAAGGGCGCGGACAGCTCCCCTGCCCGTTCATGTTCCAGGACACGCGCAATCTCGTCCGCGACACGGTCGGTACGGTCAGACTGCGGAGCAGTTTCATCGCGCGTTTCGAGAGGTTGGCCGCGCGTGCCAACCCCAAGCCCCTCGCGCAACTCGTTGTCGCGGCGAACCTGATTGATGGCCTCCGTGTCGCGTATCTCGACGACGGCTGCATAGGTCGCGCCGAGCCCGCAGGCGAGGTGGGAGGGCATATCCGGATAGCGCTCCGAGACGTCATCCGTGACAGCATCTGCAACAGGCGTGCGGACATCGCGTCCCGCCATGATCCGATCGACTTCGCGGGTGATCTCGCTGGCGCGGGCCGCATCGGTGATGGTCTCCCTGTAGGGCTCAGACCGGTCGATCACATCGGCTGGGCATGCGAGCAGCTCCGGATGTGCCTCGAGATACGCGCGTTGCTCCGCCGCGATCCGGCGCTCCGCCCGCGAGACGACCTGCCAATCCCGGTCCTCGATCTGCTGCGCTGTCAGGCCGTCTGCGCGCATCTCCTGACGGATTGTCCCTTCCATCGCCCGAACCGCGTCCCGGTGATAATGGAACCGCTCGCTCACCGCTTCCGCTTCCATGACACCATCCCGGCGCAGCACGTTTTCCCGTTCCAGAAGCGTGCCAAGCGCGACATGCACATCGTTCAGGATGTCGCGCGCCTGTTCCAGATCGGCACGGCGCTCGAGGTTCAGATCGCGCGCCTCGGCCACCTTGGAGAGATCATCGGCGATCCATTGATGCTCCAGCGCGGCGTTCGAAGCACCGGTCTCGATCCGGGCCACCACTTCCGATGTGCTGATCCCGGTTCCGCGCAGCGCGGTGTCTATGCGCGACCGCAAGTCCGGCTCGGCCAGACGGTCCAGCCGGCTCGCGTCGATATTGGCCTCAGAATAGATCCCGCCCTCCGAGGGGGTCTCTGACAGCGTGGATGATCGCAATCCGAGAGGTTGCATGTGCTGGACATGCGTCTGGATCTCGATAAGGCGTTTTTCCAGCATGGGACGTTCCGTATCGGACTTCTCGGCGATCATGCCCTGCACCCGCGCCAGCTTCTCCGCATAGAGGCTTCTCAGATCCTCGAAGCTTTGATCCTCGGCCATATAGACATCTCCTGTTCGATCCACCTGCCCGCCGCGCGCCAGCACCTCGCCAGCGCGGAAGAGCGCTGCGGCGATGTCTTCCCGGGCCTCCCGCGAGGCCTCTGCGGCAAGCGAGTGATAGACGGTTCTGGTATTGGCGATCTCCGCGAGCGTCCGGGTCAGGTCCTGCCCCACGCGTTCGCGCTCGCGGGGCGCGCGGCCCTCTTCTTTCGCCGCATAAACCTCGCTGGTGCGGGCTGGGTAATGCACGACGCCGCGCTCCACCCGCCGTGTGGCCTCCAGGCGCACACCATACTTCTCCGCCTCTTCGACCATGGCGAGGCGGAAGTCGTCATAGTTGAAGCGATGGTTGCGCCCCAGAAAGAAGAACTCGCCTTCCTGCGAGCGGCGGTTCAGCACCAGATGCGCATGCGGGTGATCGCGGTCCTCATGCACCGCGATGATGTAGTCGAAATGCCCCGCATCGGTCTGGAAGAACCGCTCGGCCACATCCGTCGCGATGTCGCGCACATCCTCTCCCCGCGTGCCGATGGGGAAGGACATGAGCATATGGGTCGTCTGGCCCAGCTTAGGCTTGAAGCCCGCATCCCACCGCTTGGCAAAGCGCGCGGTCAGATCCTTGATGTCACCCGCCTCGAGCTTGGACTTGCCATCCAGGAACCCGCTCGAGTCGACGATATGGGTGGACTTGGTGGTGAGGTAATCGAGCTGGTTCATCAGCTGCGATTTGTTGTGCGTCCCCCCGCCCCGGATCGCCTTGAAGACCGCCGGGCGGTGCCCAGCTGCCGCGCGCACAAGCTGGCTCTGCTTGGCCACGTGCAGCCCCTGCATCGAGCCCCGGATGCGGCTCCAGCCGTCCCGGAAGACCTCGCCCGTGACCGCATCGACAGCATCATTCAGCCGCATGGGCAAACTCCCTCAGCGCGGCCGTGGCCTCGAGCTGCATCGCGTCCCGACGGCGCCGCAGGAGCAGGTCGATCTCGTCAGCGGAATCCAGAATGAACCGCGCCAGCCCGCGTATCTGCGCGAGGCGCAATTCGGTGAACTCGGCACTCGCGTCCCCCACGGCCCCCTGCCCCATCCGGTTGGCACGCGTCATCTGCTTGGCGATCTGCGCGACCCCATTGCCGACCTCGTGCAGAGAGGCGCGGTAACGCGCCATTTCGGCCGCCATCTGCGCGTCCGGAACGAACACCCCGCCTGCCGCCTGAATGAGCCGCCGCAGACCCTCGGCCCGGCTCTCGATCCCGGCCGCGGCCAGCACCGCGTCGAGGGCTGCCAGCTCCGCGGTCGTCACCTTCACACTGACAGCGGAGACCGGAATTGCGGCATCCGTCTGGCGCTCGGCATCGGCTTTCAGAACGTAGCGCACGGCCCGCGATGTGACCTCGAAACGCTCAGCCAGCTCGGACGTCGACACACCCTCCGCGGCCTCGCGGACGATCTGCATCTTCTCGATCTCTGTCAGGCGTTTTGTTCGGGACATGCGGAAGAAAGACCCCCTATTTCCTGCCACCTTCCACCAAGGCTGCCCCCACCTTACGATAATATACCGCGCTGTCAATTATATACTTACGTTGCATTCGGGCTCAGGCAGCCTTGGTGTCCGCTTCCCCCGCAGACCGCAGGGACGCGGGCCTGCCCCCTCGCCACCGGGCGACCCACCTGTCCAATAGGCCCCCTTCCCCAGCACCGCCCGCAGGTCTGGCCGAACACCAAGTGTTCGGACGGAACCGCGGGCGGGCGCAAACCCCACCGACAGGGCGGACAGGCAGGGTCAAGGAGGGCCAGATTTGGCTCCGCCAAATCTCTGCCGCAAAAACCGGGAGGCCTTGGCCGATAGGTTTTTGTGGATGGCCCCCTTGAGGCTGACTGGCCGGTCTGTCGCGGCCTGATCATTCCGAGCGGCGATCGTCCGTTGCGCGCGCAGCGACCGGCACCAAGAGGAGGTCACCTCGGGCGAACTGACCGCCGGACACGGCATCCCTGGAACAGGGATCGGGCCGCCCCAAGATCGTCCTGGGGCGGCCCATCCTCGCCAGAGGATTTAGTCCTGGGGATCTTTCGCGCTCGGTGGGAACATCACCAGCTCCGAGACCGCGACCGGGAAGTCGAGCTTGAGGCTGAAGAACTCCGAGCCGTCCCCGTTGCGGGTGTTGCGGAACATGGCGCCCACGCGTTGGAATCGGGTGCGCTCCTGGCCATCGGTATCGGTGAACTTGACGGGAACGGTGGCGACGTAGTGGTTGGTCATTTGGGTTACTCCTTATTGCGATGAGGATCACCCAGCACGGGGGCAAGAGGACCGGTCGCAAGCGCAAATGCGGAGGGTCCGCGGCCCCGCCGTGGAAGCCGTATTTGTGCTTGCCGAAGCGTGAGCTGAGGGCACGAACGGGCCGACCCCGTGCGATCCACATGCATGAGCCAAAAAGGAGGGACCCGATTGACCTGTGCCATCACGCAGTCGCCACCATCCGCGTCCACGTCCTGCCGAACCTGGCCGGGGTGCTGATGACGCCCGCCCGCGTGGATGCGATGTTCCGCGACACCACCCGAGGGTCGAGCAGGGCTTCAGCCTCAAGTGCGACGTCTCGACCCCTCGCGTCTTGCGCTGCTGACGATGTGCTAGGTGCGCACCATCCCCAGCCCGTACCGATGCGGATGGGCCGAACTCTGACGGACTGGGTAGAGGGATGACGGTGCTGGACGCCGTGAGATGCAGATCAAGTGTGACCGATCGCACGCGCCATGAGATATGACGAAAGGACCGCCCGAAGGCGACCCGGTTATGGCCATCACGCGCCCAAGCTGTCGAGCATCCCCCTGGTATCAGGCATTCGCTTCAGCGAGTTGCCGATGTGTTCCCGCCAGCGCGGCCCAACCTCCATTGCGGTGGCATAGGCCCGAGCCAGATCATCGGGCCGGTCCTCGGCCATCGCTTCGATAAGGAAAGCCGCCTGCTCGCGGTCCTTCGCGGATTTCAGGCTCCCTGCCCCATCGCGGCGCCGGTCGGCAATGATCAGTTTGTGGACTGCATAACGCTCCGGGCGGGGCACCTGCACCAGAACGCCGGATCTATAGATCGCCGCCGCGTGGATCGGCTCAGCGATCAGGAAGTTGAGATAGTTCAAACCTTGGGCGTTCACGCCCAATGCTGGCAGATCACGGATGGTCTCATCTCCGAACGCCGGTGTGAGAAACTCGACCAACTGGCCGCTGCCACCCTGGGCCCATCGCCATGTCCGACCTTGGTCAAGAGATGGCAGAGGATCGAATTTGAGCGCCGAGAACGTCTCGGCAAGACCCGGGTCGACCTGATCCTGCAACGCAACGCTGAGCTTCTCGAACTGCGCGATGTCGATGTCGCCGGTATTGGCCATCCCGCCTAGCGGAAGGCGAACACCAAGCTCGCCTTCATAGAGGCGAAATGCATTGGTTCCGACGATGGTGCCACCCAACCGGAAGGTTCCGGCTGCGGCCATGGCCGACAGGATGGAACCGGTCGCCCGGTCGGTCGGTGTCATGCCTTCGGCCCGCAGAAGTCGAACGAGCCGCGACCGCTCTGCCTGCCGCTCCTTGGCGGTCGCGCGCAGCTCTTCGATCCGGTCGATGCGCGCACGTGTCTCGTCGCTGTCTTCGCCGATATAGATGAACCGCATCTCCGTCCCGACACGGCGCGCGGCATACCAATAGGCCTTATCCCCACGCTCCTTGAGCGTGGGCTTGCCTTCGACACCGGACAAGGCGTCGTCCTTCAGAAGACGCACCAGGTCGGTATAGGCGCTCATCGCGATGCTGCTGAGGGGGGTCATGCCTATCATTTCCAAGTTTTGCTTGGCACGCATATACCTATCAAAACATAAAATTGCTAGGCAAAAGAAACTGAGGGCACCTACACATCGCTGAGAAACGACGAAAGGGCCGCCCGAAGGCGACCCTCTCTCTTCAATCCTGCGACGCCTTCTTCGCCGGGTCCGCAACCCGCATGACCGTCAGGCCTTTCGCTTCCGCTTTCTGCCCGAGGTTCAGCGCGACCCCGTTGCCGCCGAAGAGCACAACTCCCGTCGCCGCGAACTTGTCGTCCAGCATCTCGTCGTTGCACTTGAACGGTGCCGCCCGCCCGTGCGCGGACCAGCGCGGATCGAAGCGCGCCTGCGCGACCCCGCGTGCCCGGGCCCACCGGGCCGCGATCATCTCGGCTCCGTGCTTGCCGCCCTTGTGGCAGAGGAAGATCTCCTGATTGCGGTTCTGCTTGATGCGTTCCCGAACCTTGTCGAGCGTGTTGAAGATGACGTCGATATCGGTCCAGTCAGTGGCGCCGGAGACGATCAGGGGAACTCCCTCGACTTTCGACTTCGCGGCTGTCTCCCGGTCGTGCTGCTCCAGCAGCTGCCGCGCCTCGAAGACCGCCCCGGTCTCTTGCGCCCGGACGCTTGCGCGCGACCCGGCTGCCGGGATGAAGGCGTGGCCGGTCTCGATCTCGTAGCATTCCGCCGCCGCCTCGCTCATCACCTCGATGGCGCCGACGATCTCGCGCAGCTGCAGAAAGCGCGCCTGCGCCTCCTCGAGCGCAGTCTCGGCGATTTCCGATCCGTCGTGGGATTTTGCCAGCGCGCCGATTTTGTCGGCGGTGCGGTCGATCTCCTTGCCAAGTGCCACTTTGCGCCGCTGCAGGATCGTCGCGAGCCCATGGGCCAGCGATTCGATTTCTGCCTCAAGGCCGGTCCCGCGCAGCGGACCGAGCAATGCCTCGAAACTCTCGCGGATGATGCGGTCGGTCAGGATGTGATCTTCCGGGATCGGCAGCTGCGCGTCCTTCTCGGTCAGCCCGAAAAGCTCGATGGTCTCGTAGGTGTTTGCGGTGTCGTAAGCCATGTCTGGTCTCCAGTGTTCGGTTCCAAGGCCACCACGTGAGTGTGGGGGCATGGCCGAATGCCTGGTTTCCGAATCTGCCCGGGTCAGGGACGGCGCAGCCGCCGGCTTGCCGGGCGCAAAAGTTTTCTGCGCGCGGCACCCGACACATGCGCGCGCTCACGCACGGGTTCACCCCAAGCCACCGGCCCCGCCCTCGCCGAAAAGTTTTGCGATCCTTGACGCGGGCTGATTTGGGGGCCATCCGGAGGATATGCTTCCGCACTCATGTGTGTGTGTTTTGACGGTAGGTTTGCCCGACCCGAGCAGGCAAACGGCCCGACCGGACGCGAAAGACGGATGGAGCGGCGGGATCGTTTTGGCCTCGGGCCAAAACAGACCAGAGCGCAATCCGGCGGAGCGGCCGGAGAGGGACGTGCTCGCGAGGCGGGCAAACCGGGATGCCAGGCGCGACGCCGCGGTGAGGCCGCATGGCCGAATGCGCGACGGACCGAAGGGCCGTTCTCCCCTGCGACACGCGAAGCCGAGCAGGGGAGGCCGCAAGGCCTAGCCCAAGGTTGACGTGCAGGCGACCACGCCGCCAGCTATACAAAGTATCTACTCCAGCATTCGACGTGATGGGCGGAACGCGGGCTTTTGCTCCAAGTGCCAGATGACTTGGTAGTTTCCTCTTAAGCAGACCTCGCTTCACCGCGCTAACGAGATAAAAGTCCCAAATGCGGCTACTTAGGCTTTTTCTTGAGGTTTAGGTTCACAGAATTGCATGAACACCGAAGTCCTTCGGGAGAAGTGCCTTTGGGAGTAATGTACAGCCATGATCCACAGTCATCGCATTGTGCGCATGCCAGCAAATCCTTAAACGCATTTACAATAGGCATAAAGTCGTTGGGACTAAAATTGGCCCACTCGTTGAAATGTACGGCCTTATTGACGGTCCAGTCTTCTTCGCCCTTGTGAGTATTGGCTTCCTTGAGACGTTGCCTGCGAGCCTGCGCTTTGGACTTTTGGTCCTCGTTGCCCCAGGATTGCGCCGAGTCGACGGCTTTTCCTAGGAGATCTGACAATCTAGAAAAGGCGCTCGGTAATAGCCCCCCTAGATCGTAGCTGTTATCCGCCCTGAAGACCGTTTGCGCCCCCAGTTGATCCGCAAGTAGTCGCGCTACAAACTCCATGTGACGCCGCAAAATCGGAGCCGCAACTTCGACCTTACCCTTAGTCAAAGCTGCATCAATTTCTGCCCAAATCTCTGGATTTGATTCCACCAACGGACCAGTGTCCACAGACCAACTATCAAAAGCCATAGATGTTTTTCGGGTCACTAGATTTGCCGAACGCATCTGCTCTGCCCAAACTTTGTCATGGGTGGCAATTACGAACTGCGTGTTTGGGAATTCTGCCATCAAAAGTTTGCAAAATTGGTAGCGATGGTCTGCATCGACAGACATCACAACATCATCGAGCAGCGCAACGGTAAAACGGTCACCCAATAGCCGCTTCATCAATGCTAGGTATAGGCATACACCCATGCCATCTTGATGACCTTCGCTATGAAAAGCACCTGGTGGGAAAAGTCCCCGCTCGTAGAAATTCACATCAAAATCGAGACGCCCTTCAGTTGCTTTAAAGCGCGCGACAAATTTTTGCTCATCGCCGTCATTTAAAAGCCGATAAAACTTGCTGAAATCATCTTCGACGGCCTCGTAAAGCTCGTCAAGTTCCGACTCCATCGCTGCGCACCAAGCGTCATATGCGACTTTGCTGGCGTCTCGTGCCTTTTGGGAAGCTGTCTCGGTAAGACGTGCTGCTTTGTAGTCCTTGAACCGCTGTTCAGCATTGATCAGATAGCTCTGTGCGGCCAACGAAGCTGATTGATCAGGCTTCGCGCGAATAGCGCTCACAAAGTCCGCCAGTTTGGCCCGAAAGCCTTCCGGTATGGCTGGCCATCCATTGGCCAAGCGATCCTTCAACTCCAAGATTGTTGCGAAAGACTTTAGTTGTTCCTGAAAAAACGCCAAGTCTTTGCCCCATGCGACGACGCTGGACAGCATTTCAACTGCGTTCTCAATCTTGGCAATACGGTGAGTTTCGAGCAGCAGCGCCTTCAAGTTCCCCACTTCATTCGAAAGCGATGATGCATGTTCAACGAGCTTTTGCTTGAGCTCTCCTGCCGCTTGCGATTTCCGCTGCTTGGCGTGTAAATGCGAAAGAAGATGTGCTTCATCCGGCCATTCATGATCGCACATCGGACATGACGGGCCGTCCACCAGCTTTAATCCACTTTCCACCAAATCGCGTTGTTGCAACGAAACAAGGAGCTGTGCGTCGTTTTCAAGTTGCTCTATCTGATCGACAAGAGCTTCTGCATCCGGCGACGGAGATTGTCCAAGCTCGACGAGCTTTTTGTTAAGCTTGTCCAGTTCGATCAGTGCTGCGGATTTATTGAGCGATTGTTCACCAGCAGGCTCTGCCAAGCCTTTGTCGATGATTGTATCAGCTGTTATGGTGTCGTGGATTTCTAGTCCTAGCAGCTGGCGCTTTGCATTGACGGCTTTGAGCATCTCAGCTGCAGACAACGACGTGATGCCTAGGTGCTGCAACAGTGTATTTCTTTTGTCCTGCGTATCCTTTTCCGCCGCAATCGCTGCCCGGTTGAGCTTGCCGTATGCTGTGTTCAGTGCCGAACGGGTCTGACCCAACTCATCGATCTTTAGAATCTCTTGAATCTGTGCAGATCGCTTCGTTGGTTCGACCAAGATGAATTTCAGAATTTCTCTTCTCGCCAAAGTGATTTCGGGATGCTGAGAAACTTCGTCCAGAATCTCCACGATGTCCGGATCGTTCGGTTCGATACTTGGCTTCTTGGGGGCAGAGACTTTGCGAGTGAGCTTGGCTTTTTTGCCAAGCGTCGGGAAGGATACTTCCAGCTCTACAAATGCGGCATCTGGGAATTTGATGTGATCTACATGTGGACCATGATCTGCTAGTGAGAGCCCTTTGGTTCCGGTTCCGGTCAATCTGCCAATTTGACCAGTTAGTGCAAATTCGATGGCGTCAATGACCCCACTTTTTCCCGAGCCGTTCGGACCGGATATCGCGAAGGTCTTCTCAGCCAAGTTGATGTCCAACTTACGAATTCCACGAAATTCCTCGATGTGCGCTGAAATGATCTTGATCACAGAACTTCCCCTCCGTCTGGAAGAGTGAAAATCTCGGCTAGATCGTCGGCCTTAATTTTCCGACCTTCTTTCAAGAGCGCTTCAAGCTTTTGTGTTTTGGATGCATCAAAATTTTCATCATTCGAAAGTGTCTCGAGGAATTTGTTTGCGACTGAATCCTGAAGCGACGCCATTTTGCACCATATCTAAATAACTGGTTCCACTTTAGGCTGAGCACCGCCCTGCGGAAAGAGGTCTCTTGCAGGAAGGTGAGGGATTACTGCCGAAGGTTCAACCAGCGCCGATTTTTGGGGGTTAGGAGCTGGGACATATGCAATGGCCGCTTTGAGGAAACTGCACTGCAGCATCTCGGCGTTTACGAATGACAGCACCGGGTCGACCACGTCGGGCGTACGGCTTCAGTCCAGATCGACACCGCCGAGGCGCGGCACATGGACATGCGTCCGGACAAGGGCTGCAGCGGCCGCGCCCGCGATGGCGCTGAAGAGATGCGCCTCCCACGAGACGCCGGGTTGGCCCGGAAGAACGCCCCAGAGAATTGAGCCATAGAGGACACCGACCACCAGTGCCGCGCCCAGCGTGATCAATGAGCGATCCACGAAGCCGCGCGCGACGAGGAAGCCAAACCAGCCGAAGACCAACCCTGACGCACCGATATGGATGGCGGAGCTTCCGAACAGCCAGACGAGTCCGCCGCCGAGGCCGATCACCACTGCGTTCACCGGCAGCAAGGCCCTCGTGGTCGTGGCCACCAGCAGCCCACCCATCACCAGGAGCGGCGGCGTATTGGCCATCAGGTGTGCGAAACTTCCATGCAGGAGGGGCATGGCGATGACGCCATCCAATCCGCTGACGTGCCGGGGGATCAGGCCGAAGGCCGGGTTCAAGCCGTAACCGATGATCCAATTGAGGAGGTGAATCGCCCAGAGCAGTGCGACAAAAGCGACAAGCGCCGCGGCGCGCCGGAAGAAGGCGCGCATGTGATCCCGGTTCATCATGTTGGCGACAGTAGACGTCCCCACAGCACCTTCAACGGCTTTCGCACGCTGCACAGGGTGCCACCTCCAGGAAAGGGGGTTTGAGGCGGCCAACCTCGGTACGGCTCAAGCCAAGAGAATGGCTCGGATCTTACACGGTGTTTCCCGGACGAAAGGGCTGCGGTTCACGCTCGGGACGCTTCAGGGCTTCGGCGTATTTGCTCGCATTGTCATCGATCGTGTTGTGCCAAAGCTTCGAGACGAAGGCCCGGGCGTCTTGGACTGTCATGTCTTTCAGCGAAGAGGACAGCGCCATGAAAAGCTCATCCTCGCTAATCGCAGCGGCGCGGTGCATGGCATCCGCGTAAAATGACGGGTCGTTGAGAACCTGCTCGCGCAGCGGCATCCGCGCGAGGTTCTCCTCCGGGATCGCCATGAAGATCGTGTCCTGAACTTCGGTCAGATACGCACGCCGCGATGTGGACACCGGCTTTCCCGCCGCCTTGGCCTCCAGAAATGCCTGCCTTGTCCTGTCGAGCTTTGCCCTTGCATGGATCATGATGACATCACGCTTGCGGTCAAGCAGCGCAAATCCGGTGCAACGCTCGATATGAGCAAGAAGCTCTGCAACCTCTGCTTCTACATCAAAGCTCTCGAACCACGGAGCTTTTCCCAGTCTCGCCACCATGCGCCTACCTTCGTCCATTCGATAATATATTATCGTATATCATATTCAGCAGATCGCAAGTAGATGGTGCCCATCATGCAGCCAAACATGGAAAAAGGGGAACCGTGATCCCACGGCTCCCCTTTGGGTTCAGATCGTCTCGCCCTCGCGTGCCAATTAGGCGACCAACGACAGCCCCGTGCCTGCGTCCTGCGGCTGCTCACCGCTGTCGATGAACGGGATGATGGAGAAGGCCTGACCGCCGCGCTGCTCTTCGTTCTGCACGGCGTTCACGCGCAGGTCGCCATCGGGCGTGTTGATCAGCAGCGACAGGTAGTCATTGCCCGTGCGGCTGCTTTTCGCCATCCAGGCCGAGCCGACGCGGATCGGTGTGCCCCGGGGCGAGCTGACCTCGATACGGTAATCGGGGTGGGTTTCCTCGGATTTGTAGCTGTTCTCGATCAGCATGAACTCCAGATCGAACATCATGTTGGCGATGTAGCCGGTGAAGGCGTTGTCGGCGTCCATGGCGGTGAGCTCCCCCGAGATCGAGCCGGATTTCATCAGGCCGTTCGAGACCAGAGGGATGATCTCGAATTCGCCGCTTTGGGCCGCGCGCGCCTCTTTCGTCTGCACCGCGTTGACCCGGAAGGGGCCCAAGCCGACATCGATCTGCATCGAGATGTAGGGGTTGCCGCTGGTGTTGCCGGTCTCGTTCCAGGCCGTGCCGATGCGCACCTTGCGGCCTGATTTGTTGACTGCCGTCACGTCAAAATCCGGGCTGCGTTCGGACATCTTGGCCCGCGCCTCCAACTGGATGGCGATGTCAAAGCGCGTCGAGTGGATCATGCCGGTGTACTGAGCGGCTGCGGTCTCGACATTGCGGGTGAGGGTTCCTGCGAACATGGGATGTTTCCTTTTGGATTGGCCGGTGCCTGACGTCCTTGCCAGCGCATCCGGGATTGCTTTTTCGACCCCTCCTGGGATCACAAACCAGAAAGCTCGCTTTCCTTTCTTCCCAACCTTCAGTTCAGCGCTGTCGCCTGAGAGATTGTGCCACCTCCCCGCCGGGTACGACGCCCCTCCCCTGCCCGTCTGCTCTCAGTTGGCTGTCCTGGCTCTTCTCGTCGCCACCCTCCGGTCCAGCGATAAAGAACTCTGCTTCCTCCCCGTTCAACCGCTGCCCGCTCCGGTCGGTCAGCCCGATGGTGCTGCCGTTCGGCTCAAACGTAATCAGGTATTGGCCGAGGCTGTCCTTGTGCACGCGGTAGCCGGTGTTGGCCCAATGCACGGTCCGACCGGCATCGATGGCGGCTTTGATCTCTTCGAGTGTCATGATCGTCCCCTCGCCTATTCTGCTGCCACTGAAGTTACGTCCCGCGTGGCGTCTGGTCCGGTTCCAACAATCCGGGAGAGGATGCCCAATGTGTCGATCCCATCCCCATGCGGCAGGAACACCCGCAACTGGAAGGCGATGATCTCCGTGAAACACCCCATGGCCTTGAGACCTTCAATCATGCCCCGATCCGCACCGCCCAGCTCGAGACGCATCTCGCCTGCGACCCGGCGACGGGTCAGGGTGAGACCCTGGCCCAGATCGACCGGCGCCGTGGTGCCGAGCGCAGCGGTCAACATCTCCTGCGGTGTTTGCGGGTTTGAGACGAGGAAGCGGGCGCGCAGCGCGGCCGCCCCTTCTTCGCTCAGCGTGCGCCCGATCATCGCTGTCGCCCCGTCCGGCGTGACCCTGTAGATGCGTTCATTGGTGGTCGGGATGTCCTTCCAGATCGGCAACAGCAGTCCTGTCAACAGGTAGAGCTTGGTCGTGGTGGTCTTGGGCAGGGATGCGGCCTCGGCATCCCAAAGTCCTGCAAACTCGGGCCTTCCGATGTCTTCCCAGGCCGAGGACTCGAAGCGCGTCTCTTCGAGGTAGCTGGAGCCATTGGGCCGCACCGCCTTGCGCATGAGCGTGACGATATCCTCGTCATACATCTGCATGGGCCGCGCCGAGATGAGCGCCGCGCGGCCAGACGCTCGGTTGACCATCGGCAGCTTGTCGGGATTGCGCGACATGGCCTCTTCGGCCCCAAGGACGTGGACCGGGTCGGTCACCTCCAGCCCGATGATCCGCGTCACGGCGCCGGATTTCGGGCAGGTCCAGAGATCCTCTGTGGAGACCTGTTCGATCTTTTCGCCGCGCAGGGTTTCCACGCCGAGATCGAGCGTGCCCGCCGCGCGCGCACGTTCCGTCTGATCAGCAATCCGGCGCATGAACTCGGCAAAGAGTGCGTTCTGCATGTGGATGGGCAGGGCAAGCACCCGGTTGAGAAACCGCTGGATCGGGGGAAGCTCCTCAAGGATCACCCCATCCTTGTCGATCAGCCGCAGGGCCGTCCAGTCGGTGAAGCTCTCGTAGCTCATCGCCTCAGCGCGCCCGGCGGCAAGATCGGCGAAATACCCACGCAGAGCCGCCCGTGCGATCGGGCTTTCGAGATTGTCCTCCTCGCGGAACATGCCTTGCGAGC
>NZ_JBMIRT010000015.1:0-5732 GCF_049195285.1 Ruegeria sp. MALMAid1280
CCCGGATCAATTGCTTAACGTCTTCACCTCATCAGGCTCATAACCCCAAGGTCAGAGGTTCAAATCCTCTCCCCGCAACCAATATCACAAAAAAAACATCCGATCCTCAAACAGGCCACCGATCCGTTCGATAAACGATCATAGGTGCGCAGCGTATTGGCCGGCGTGCCACGCACATAGAGATCGGTCAGCGCCACCTGGTCTTCAGCGGAAAGGGCAGGGGACAGGAGGTTTCATGAGCATTATTTTGCGCCGAAGTATCGGAGAAATCAATCAAACCTGATAAGCGATACTTATCGGATTTTATAAAACAATATGCAACCTGCGACACTGAGGCGTAAAACAGGCGAGTTTTACGCATAATCGAAAGAATGCGTTGGCAGCGCTTTCATACACGTGCCAATCCGCAACCCGTCCAAAACCACCCAGTGAAACCGCCCCGCAAATTTCATATTCACCTGTACTGATGGTACAATTTTCCAAGGCGCAGTATCGGGGATCCAGGACGTGGTGTTTCGCAGACCTTCCATATTCAACGAAGCGGACGGTCTGACGTTTCGGCAGACGCCAGTGACGGAATACCGTATTCCCTACATTTTCGTGGAAGCGTTGAACGAAGGGACGTTGTTCGAGCGCTCGTCCCGGATCTTCGAAGAGGCGGCCCGAAGCGGGCACCTCTACGATGTGGTTGTCGGTAAAGACAAACAGATTATCTGCACCGGAATGCTCCAGGACACGCTGACCGGTGCCGATGGTCAGCATCGTGAGGAGGAACTTTGCGGCCTCATGGTCCATCCTGCGGCGCGTGGGATTGGGGTCGTCGGCCTGATGATCAAGCTCATGCTTGTCCATTGCCATGCTATTCTGCGAGACAACAGCACCGTTGAGGATTACATCGCCCACGGTGTCGACGGCAACCGTGGACCGATCCATGCGTTGCTTGCCACCGGGATTGAGGACATGGGCGCAATGAAACTGCATCCCGGAGAATTCGACGGTCATATTGAGCATATGATGGCACCGGGAGAAGACTATGTTCCGATGCGCGCCTACCGGTTCGACCGTAACGCCCTCGACGGGCTTATCTGTGAACTCCGCGGCTTCTGGCACGGGTCCCGAGAACTCAGCCGGGTCGGATCGAACATGCGCCTGAAGGTAGATTTTTCGGATATGGTCGCTCCCGAGTTTCTGAACGAGGAATACGAACGCATCTCGTCCAAGTGGACTGGGAACCGGCGCAAGTTGGCCCCAATTGCGGACGTTGAGCGCGACCGACCATTTCCGGGTGCGATAAACCAGGAGTTTTGACGCCGCAGAGTTTTGAAAGCTATAACCTTCGACGGTAACGCCATGTGAGGACGGTCCCTGTTCAGCAAGAGTTTTTGACGCCGTGATCGTCGCGGGTTGCGGTCATGTGTCCGGCCTGTTCGTATGGCACCTATGGACGTCAGCCCTGATGAAGTCCGCGTGCCAGATCCCTATCAAGTTGCCAGGCTACTTGTACCCTGGCAATACCAAGGGGTGTTCTGGCGGCAGTTTGCTTTGATCATCATTACGTCTATCGCCCCTGCATCTCAGTGTTCTGCGTAAACAATGCACCCTCGTTTATTGTCCAACCTCAACAACCCCAAAGACGGCAAGAGCAATTCCACCAAGACTAAGGGCCAAACTACCTGGCTTCATCAAAAAATGGGTCGCGCTTGCTTTGGCGCAACAGCGAGGAATCAACGACAAATGATGCCGCAGCATCAGTCAGCCGACTGGTATCAGCATTCAGCGTGAATGTCAGAATAAGGCCGGCGGCGATCATGCTTCTCCCGCATCCAGTCGCGGCTGCCAACGTCACGCAATCCGGTGCTGTCCACAACCAGCGTGATCGGATCACCGACCGTGCGGATGTCAGGCACGATCAGAAGTGTTTGCGTAGGCCGGCAGAGCGTCGCGTAATCCGGCACGGGGAGATCCAGTTCCACGAGCTGCAACTGACTGCGCACAAAACCCTGAGTTAGCCGGAGCGGCAGGCCGAACACCCCGCGCAAGGTAAGACACATCCCGATCGCCAGATCGGAGTATCGCTGCTGACCGCCACGCTTGCTTGAGCGCTGGCGCACCATCCAGACACCGCGTCCTCGCCAAACCAGACTGTACCTTCACCACGCCGGCAGAGCGCCTCGTTGTATTAAGCCCAGTTCGTCACGCGGTACTTTGCCTTTGCAAACCTATCCCGCCGCGACGCATTGAAAATGAAAGGCATCCCAGCATCCCGCAGTCAATTCGGAGGGCCAGCTACGCATCGGAACCTGTCAATTGAACTCTCTCCTGTCACTTCTGCTGTTCTGTATCTGTCTCGCTGCGCCAGCAGATCAAAATGTAGCATGTCGCAGTGAAAGCGTTTGCGCAATATCCAAAAGATTTCTTTTACGTTTGGTGGAAGTGCGTAAAAAAACATATTTTTCTAGTATAAAGAAAACTCGCGCGTTGCAAACGTTTGCAATTTTAGTTGACTGGTGGGAGATTCGCCCCTACAAGCAAGCTGCAAGCCAATATAGGATGGTGTTGCAGCCTCGGATCAATCTGAGCCCGCGGCACGAGGATTTCACAATCAAGACGTCGATCCGTATCCCGGCGGCGCAACTGCAGGCCCATTAGCGCACGCATGCGCGGGGGCCCGCAAATCTGACCCCAAGGAGGACCTATGTATAAGATCACTGCATTCGCCGTAGGCATTTCTGCGCTGCTTGCCAGTTCGGCAATCGCCGACACCACAATCCGCATTGGCCACGCCACTCCGGAAAGCTCGCCGATCCACCAAGCGCTAACCTTTTTCGAGGAAGAACTGGAAAAGCGCTCGGAGGGCAGCATTGAGGTCGAAATCTTCCCGGGCGGCCAGATCGGCAGTGTCAAGGAAATGACTGACTTGGTGCAGTCGGGCAATATCACCATGACCACCGGTGCCTCGGTGCATCTGAGCGCCGCCGTCGACGAACTGGCCATTTTGGACCAATTCCTGCTTTTTGAAAACGAGGATGAAGCGCGCGCGCTTCTGGACGGAGAAGCCGGCCAGGCAATCTCGGCCGCCATGGAAGAGCGCGGTCTAAAAAATATGGGCTTCATGGAGTTGGGTTTCCGCAGCTTCACCAATTCGCGTGCACCGCTTGACAGCTACGAATCCTTTGCCGGGCTACGTATGCGCTCGGCCGACAACCCGATTGCGATCAAAGCATGGCGGGCGGTTGACGCGGTGCCAGTGCCTCTGGCTTGGGGCGAGATCTACTCTTCGCTGCAGCAGGGGCTAATCGACGGTCAGGAAAGTGCACTTTCCTCGATGATAATTGAACGCTTCTTCGAAGTGCAGAAATACGTCTCACTGACCGGGCATATCTACTGGCCGGAACTCTGGATGGCAGATCTGAACTGGTACGAAAGCCTGTCGGATGAAGACCGCGCGCTGATCGACGAAGTGGCCCGCGAAACCGTGCTGAAGCAACGAGAGCTGACCGCCGCGGCCAATGTGGCAACCCTGGCCGAACTTGAGGAAGCCGGGTTGATCATCAACGAATTGCCGGCCGAGGACAAGAAGCGCCTGGGTGAAGCCATGAACGGTGCGATCGAGGCCGATGTCCGGGCCAAGGTGGGTGACGAATTCTACGACACCTTCATGACCGCAGTGTCGAAATAAGCGGGTAACAGAAGGAGGAAGGCGAATGCGACATCTTGAGAAATGGCTCGAACCCACGGTCATCGTGATCATGCTCGGCGCCATCATCATCCTGGTCTTCGCCGATGTAATCGCGCGCTTCGCCTTCTCCACATCTATTGCAGTGGCGAACGAGCTCGCCCGATTCTGCTTTGTCTACATGATCTATTTCGGTGTCAGCTATGCAATCCGGGAGCGCCGTCACATGCGGGTCACGGTAATCCTCGACATGCTGCCCGACGGCCTGCGCCGCTGGGTCTTTGCCCTCGCTGAACTGGTCTTTCTTGTCTACTCGATCGTGGTTTGCTGGCTGGGGGTCGTGATCACTCAGCAGGCACTAGAGCGCGGCAAGATCCTCAGCTCGACCGAATGGCCGTTGAGCGTGCTTTATGCCGCCATCATCCTTTCAGGTGCGCTCAGTGTTCTCCGGCTGGGGCATTCGCTCTGGCGCGTAGTGGTTCACAACGACACCCGCCTCGGCCCACAAACGGATATCTGAGCCATGACAACAGCGATTCTCTTCGGCAGCTTCTTTCTGCTCTTAATCATCGGCGTCCCAATCGGCATCGCGCTCGGCTCTGCCAGTCTTCTGGCCATCGCCTACATCCCCTTTCTCAGTCCAGACATGTATGCTCTGGGGCTGGTATCAGGTATCGACAGTTTCACACTGATAGCAGTGGTCCTTTTTACGCTTGCGGGCTCGATGATGGCCCATGGTGGGATTTCGAAACGGCTGATCGCGGTGGCCGACCGCGCCTTTGGCGGTGCGCCGGGCGATCTCGGCACGGTGACGATCATGTCGTGCCTGTTCTTTGCAGCGATCTCGGGCACCGGCTCTGCTACAGTGGCGGCAATCGGCCTTGCCATGATACCGGCGCTGGTGCAACGGGGCTACGACAGGGCTTATGCGGCCGCCATGGTAGCCTCGGCCGGAGGCCTCGGCGTTATGATTCCGCCGTCGGTGGTAATGATTGTTTATGCGGTTGCTGGCGGCGTTTCGGTCACCGCGCTATTCATGGCTGGGATCGTGCCAGGCATGGTCATCGCGTTGACATTGATCGTCTACAACATCCTGCACCGCCGCCGCGATCCAGAACGGGGTGAGGCGCACGTCTACGAAGGCAGCGTCTGGACCGCGCTCAACGATGCGAAACTGGCGCTGGCCATGCCCTTGGTCGTGCTTGGTGGCATCTATTCCGGTGTCGTGACTCCAACCGAAAGCTCCGCCGTGGCGGTTGTCTATGCGCTGGTCGTCAGCTGCTTTGTTTATCGCGAGCTGCCGCTGCGCGACATTCCGAAGATGATGCTGGAATCCGCCATGTTGGTGGCCGCCGTGCTGGTGATCATCGGGGCATCTGTTTCGTTTGGGCGGATCATTGCACTCGAGAAAATCCCATCCGAACTCGCCGAATTCGTATTGTCGATGACCCAAAGCAAAGCCATCGTGCTGATTGCTGCCATTGCGCTGCTGCTAGTGGTGGGAACCTTCCTGGAAACGCTTGCAGCCATCGTGATCCTGACGCCGGTTCTGCTTCCAATCATGCTCCAGCTGGGCGTCGATCCGGTACATTTCGGTATCGTGATGATCGTGGCGCTGGCCATCGGGTTCGTTACGCCACCGTTGGGCGCCAACCTTTTCATGGCGGCGCAGGTAGGGCAGGTCAGCTTCGACAAAATCGCCCGCAAGATCTTTCCCTGGGTCATCGCCATGATCGTGGCGCTTCTGATCATCACGTTCGTACCCTGGCTGACGCTCGCTCTGCCGCGCGCCTTCCTGGACTACGGCCTGTAACAAATCACAGGTGCGCCAGCGCGTGCCTCCCCAGTTAAAACAAAGGACCAGATAATGACCGTCGAATACCTGAAACGCGGCAAACCCGAGGCCGACCGGGCCGAGGATGACGCCAGGACCCGCGCCGTGGTCGAGGCGACGCTGAAGGACATCGAAACCCGCGGAGATGCGGCAGTACGCGAACTGTCGGAGAAGTTCGACAATTACTCGCCGGAAAGCTTCCGCCTGAGCCAGGAACAGATT
>NZ_JBMIRT010000021.1:0-4506 GCF_049195285.1 Ruegeria sp. MALMAid1280
AAGCGCACGCCACTCCACGCGTTGCATGTTGAGTTGGGCGGCAAGATGGTTGATTTTGCGGGTTGGGAGATGCCTGTTCAGTATCCTTTGGGGATCATGGGCGAGCATAAGCAGTGCCGAGAGAAGGCGGCGGTGTTTGATGTGAGCCATATGGGTCAGGTGATCCTGCGGGGCGAGAATGTGGGTGAGAAGCTGGAAGCTTTGTGCCCGCAGGCCTACGCGACGCTGAAGGAAGGCAAGGCGCGGTATGGGTTTTTCACCAACCCGGAAGGCGGGATCATGGATGACCTGATCGTGTCGAACGCGGGGGATCATTATTTCGTCGTCGTGAACGCGGCACTGCGGCATCAGGACATTCCGCATATGCAGGCCAATCTGGACGGGGTTGAGGTGACCGAGATCTTCGACCGGGCGCTGGTTGCGGTGCAGGGTCCCAAGGCCGAGGATGTGGTGGGCGCGCTGTGCCCCGCCGCCCGTGACCTGACCTTCATGGAAACCACCGTGGCCAATATCCTGGGCACCGAATGCCGCATCTCGCGTCTGGGCTATACCGGCGAGGATGGCTACGAGATCTCGATCCCCGAGGACAAGGCGATTGAGATCACCCGCGCGTTTCTGGCGCATGAGGATTGCGAGCCGGCGGGCCTGGGCGCGCGCGACAGCCTGCGGCTGGAGGCGGGTCTGTGCCTCTATGGCAATGACATCGATCAGAGCACCTCTCCGATTGAGGCCAGCCTTGGCTGGGCCATCCAGAAACGCCGCAAGGAAGAAGGCGGTTTTCCGGGTGCGGATCGCGTACAAAAGGAACTGGCCGAGGGTCCGGCGCGCAAGCTGGTGGGCATCAAACCGACAGGCCGCGCCCCCGCGCGTCAGGGCGTCGAGGTGCAATGCCTTGAGGGCAATACCATTGGCCAGATCACCTCGGGCAGCTTTGGCCCCACGGTCGGCGGCCCGGTGGCGATGGGCTACGTGGCCGCAGGCCATGGCGAGCCGGGCGAGACGGTCAATCTGATCATCCGGGGCAAGGCGCAACCGGCCGAGATCGTGGCGCTGCCCTTCGTCACACAGAATTACAAGCGTTGAAGTCAGGAGAGAGACACCATGGCAACCTATTATTCCGAAGAGCATGAATGGCTGACCGTCGAAGGCGACACCGCCACGCTGGGCATCACCGCCCACGCCGCCGAGCAGCTGGGCGAGGTGGTCTTTGTCGAGCAGCAGGACGTGGGCGAGGAATTTGCCAAGGACGGTGAGATCGGCGTGATCGAATCCGTCAAGGCCGCGTCCGAGCTGTATGCGCCGGTCGATGGCGAGATCACCGAGGTCAACGAGACGCTGGCCGACAACCCCGGCGCGCTGAACGAAGACCCCGAGGGCGAGGCCTGGATCTACAAGATCAAGATCACGGATGCATCGCAGCTTGAGGATCTGATGGACGAGGCCGGCTACAAAGCCTTCATCGGTTAAGACCCGGCGGCGGGTCCTTGCGCGGATCCGCCTCTTCATCTTTCACTCGGAGCCGCTGATTTGGGGCTCCGCCCGTTCGGGCCTGAACCTGTCCCCCGGACAGTTTCCAAGACGGCCCTTACCCCCCGCCGGAGGCATCCGCCAGACCGGCTGGCCGAGACATTCCTTGAGGAGCGCAACACATGGCCTTCAAACTGACCGACTACGAAGCCTATGACTTCGCCAATCGCCGCCACATTGGCCCGTCGCCCACCGAGATGCGCGACATGCTCAAGGTGATCGGCTTCAAGACGCTGGACGAACTGATCGACGCCACCGTTCCCCCGGCGATCCGCCAGAAGGATCCGCTGGACTGGGGTCCGGCGATGACCGAACGGGATGCGCTGTTTCACATGCGGCAGGTGGCGGGCAAGAACAAGGTTCTGACCTCGCTGATCGGCCAGGGCTATTACGGCACCACCACCCCGGCGCCGATCCTGCGCAACATCCTGGAAAACCCGGCCTGGTACACCGCCTATACGCCCTATCAGCCCGAGATCAGCCAGGGCCGGCTTGAGGCGCTGTTGAACTTCCAGACCATGGTCAGCGACCTGACCGGGCTGGACGTGGCCAACGCCTCCCTGCTGGACGAAGCCACCGCCGCCGCCGAAGCGATGGCGATGGCCAAGCGCGGCGGCCGGTCCAAGGCCAATAACGCGGCCTTCTTTGTTGACAAGAACTGCCACCCACAGACCATCGCGGTGATCAAAACCCGCGCCGAGCCGCTGGGCATCGACGTGCAGGTGGGCGATCCCGACAGCCTGGACGCAGGCGCGGTGTTTGGCGCGATCTTCCAATACCCCGGCACCCACGGCCATGTGCGCGACTACACCGCCGAGATCGCGGCGCTGCACGAACATAAAGCCATCGCCATCGTCGCCGCCGACATCCTGTCGCTGGCGCTGCTGAAGTCACCGGGCGAGATGGGCGCGGATATCGCCATCGGCTCGACCCAGCGCTTTGGCGTGCCGATGGGCTTTGGTGGCCCGCACGCCGCCTATATGGCGACCACCGACAAGCTGAAGCGCTCGATGCCGGGCCGGATCATCGGTGTCAGCATCGACAGCCGCGGCAACAAGGCCTACCGGCTGTCGCTGCAGACCCGCGAGCAACACATTCGCCGCGAGAAGGCCAATTCGAACGTCTGCACCGCGCAGGCGCTGCTGGCCGTCATTGCCTCGATGTATGCGGTCTATCACGGCCCCGACGGCATCAAGGCCATCGCGCAGTCGGTGCACCGCAAGACCTCGCGCCTGGCGGCTGGTCTGGAAGAGGCGGGCTTCTCGGTCGAACCGGAAGTGTTCTTCGACACCCTCACCGTCGAGGTCGGCCACCTGCAAAATGTGGTGATGGAGGCCGCCGTGGCCCGTGGCGTCAACCTGCGCAAGGTCGGCGACAGCAAGGTGGGCATCAGCCTCGACGAACAGACCCGCCCCGAGACCATCGAGGCGGTCTGGGGTGCCTTCGGCATCGACCGCACCGATGACAGCTCGAACAAGCAGTACCGCCTGCCGGACTATGCGCTGCGCGAGACGCCCTATCTGACCCACCCGATCTTCCACCAGAACCGGGCCGAGGCCGAGATCACCCGCTATATGCGCCGTCTGGCCGACCGCGACCTGGCGCTGGACCGGGCGATGATCCCGCTGGGGTCCTGCACCATGAAGCTGAACGCCACGATCGAGATGATCCCGGTCACCTGGCCCGAGTTCTCCAACCTGCACCCGTTTGTGCCGCAAGATCAGGCGCAGGGCTATCACGAGATGATTGCCGACCTGAACGACAAGCTGTGCCAGATCACCGGCTATGACGCGATCAGCCAGCAGCCCAACTCGGGCGCGCAGGGCGAATATGCAGGTCTTCTGACCATCCGCAACTATCACTTCGCCCGCGGCGAAGGGCACCGCAATGTCTGCCTGATCCCGACCTCGGCGCATGGCACCAACCCGGCCTCGGCGCAGATGGTCGGCTGGCAGGTTGTGCCGGTGCAGTCGGATGACAAGGGCAACATTGACCTGAACGACTTCCGCGCCAAGGCGGAAAAGCATTCGGATCATCTGGCCGCCTGCATGATTACCTACCCCTCGACCCATGGCGTGTTCGAAACCACCGTGCAGGAGGTCTGCCAGATCACCCATGATCACGGCGGTCAGGTCTATATCGACGGCGCCAACATGAACGCCATGGTGGGTCTGGCCCGTCCGGGCGATGTGGGCGGCGATGTCAGCCACCTGAACCTGCACAAGACCTTCTGCATTCCGCATGGCGGCGGCGGCCCCGGCATGGGTCCGATCGGCGTCAAGGCGCATCTGGAAGAGCACCTGCCCGGCCACCCGGAATACGGCACTGCCGTGGGTCCGGTCTCGGCCGCGCCCTTCGGCTCGCCCTCGATCCTGCCGGTCAGCTGGGCCTATGTGCTGCTGATGGGCGGTGCGGGTCTGACCCAGGCGACGAAAGTGGCGATCCTGAACGCCAACTACATCGCCGCGCGTCTGAGCGAGGCCTACCCGATCCTCTACACCTCCGAGACAGGCCGGGTGGCGCATGAATGCATCCTCGATACCCGCCCGCTGGACGAGGCCGCCCATGTCAGTGTCGATGACATCGCCAAACGTCTGGTCGATTCAGGCTTCCATGCGCCCACCATGTCCTGGCCGGTGGCCGGTACGCTGATGGTGGAGCCGACCGAGTCCGAGCCGCAGGCCGAGCTGGACCGCTTTTGCGACGCGATGCTGTCGATCCGGGCCGAGGCGCAGGACATCATCGACGGCAAGATCGATGCGGAAAACAACCCGCTGAAAAACGCCCCTCACACGGTGCGCGATCTGGTCGGCGACTGGGACCGCCCCTACACCCGCGAGCAAGCCTGCTTCCCGCCGGGCTCGATGGGCGTCGACAAATACTGGTCCCCCGTCAACCGCGTCGACAACGCATACGGTGACCGAAACCTCGTCTGCACATGCCCCCCAATGGACGCATACCAAGACGCAGCTGAGTGAA